>JAGWMH010000005.1 GCA_028871775.1 Betaproteobacteria bacterium | reverse complement strand
CCATTTGCCAAATTTAAGTTAGACGGAATCAAACAAAATTTGATTTCCTGTTGAAATTACTAGAATTGAGTGGGGTGACTGATGGGGCTCGAACCCACGACAACCGGAATCACAATCCGGGACTCTACCAACTGAGCTACAGCCACCATTGAACTGACTTAAATCGCATTTCTGGCGTGCCCGACAGGAATCGAACCTGTAACCCCCAGCTTAGAAGGCTGGTGCTCTATCCAGTTGAGCTACGGGCACAATTTCTTTCGGTCGCCAAATCGACTTGTTAAACCTGGTCGGGGTGGAGAGATTCGAACTCCCGACATCCTGCTCCCAAAGCAGGCGCGCTACCAGGCTACGCTACACCCCGAGAGCGCGGCACTATACATGGCGTGCGGCGAAAAATCAATTTTACTCCTGCGATTTTTGCGTGATTTGCGGCATCGCCAGCATCAGGTAATAAATCATCGACCCCAAGGTAAGCAGAGCGGCAATATAAACCAGCACTGTACCTACTTCGTGTGCGGAAAAAATCAGCAGCGGCTCGTGATAGAGCAGCAACAAGATGGCTATCATCTGAAAGGTGGTTTTGACTTTACCCAGCATGGACACTGCTGTGCTTTTACTGTTGCCCAGCTGCGCCATCCACTCGCGCAAAGCGGAGATGGCAATCTCGCGGCCAATGATGATGAAGGCGATGACGGCATCCACGTAAGCCAGATTAACCAGCATGATCAGTGCGGCTGCCACCATCAGTTTGTCTGCCACGGGATCCAGAAAGGCACCGAACGCGGAAGTCTGGTTCAGCGTGCGTGCCAGATAACCATCCAGCCAGTCGGTAATGGCGGCGAGCGCAAAGATGAGTGTACTGGCCAGATGCTTATGGTGCAGGCTGAGCGTGCTGTCGGATACATAAAACACGGCAAAGAACACCGGGATCATCACTATCCTGAACCAGGTCAGCAAATTGGGGATATTGAATGGCATGGATAGGTTGAACTGAAACAGAAATTCCTCAATGCAACTGTTGATAAATTTTTTCCGCGAGAGATTGGCTGATGCCTTCCACCTGCGCCAACTCATTCACGCTGGCTTGGCGGACACCTTGCAGGCCGCCGAAGCGCGCCAGCAGGTTGCGCCTGCGCTTCTCCCCCACCCCGCTGATTTCCTCCAGCATGGATGCCGTGCGTGCCTTGCCGCGCCTGGCGCGGTGTCCGCTGATGGCAAAGCGGTGCGCTTCATCCCGCACCTGCTGAATCAAATGCAGCGCCGGGCTGTCCGGCGGCAATTGTAACGGCTTTTCCTGGTGTGGAAGTAACAATTGCTCCACCCCGGGTTTACGCTCAACGCCTTTAGCCACGCCTATCAACGGGATGTCAGGCAAGTTCAGTTCGGCCATCACTGCACCGGCAATGCCCAGTTGCCCGGCTCCGCCATCAATCAACACCAGATCGGGCCGCTTGCCCTCCCCTACCTGCAATTTCTGGTAGCGGCGCAGCAAGGCCTGGCGCATGGCCGCGTAATCATCGCCTCCGGTAATGCCGCTGATATTGTAGCGTCGGTATTCGGCAGTGCGCATGGAAAAATTGTCGTATACCACACAGGAAGCGACCGTCGCCTCGCCCATGGTGTGGCTGATGTCAAAGCATTCGATACGCGACAGTTGCGGCAACGACAATACCTCACGCAGAGCTTCCAGACGGACCAGTTGCCCTGCTTGCTGCCCGCTATGCTGGCGCAATGCCAGCAGCGCATTACTCAGCGCCATATCCAGCCATTGGCGGCGTTCACCGCTGACACTGTGGCGTATCTGCACCTTGTGTCCGGCCTGCCCGCTGAATAAGGCTTCCAGCGCCTCCGCCGCAATTTCAACACTGGTGAGAATCAACGGCGGCACACTGCGGTTCAGATAATGCTGCGCCAGAAATGCCTCCAGAACTTCGCCGGGCGCTTGTCCTTCGGCGTTCTGTGGAAAAAAGCTCTTGTCGCCGAGATGCCTGCCGCCGCGCACCATAGCCAGATTCACACATAGCGCGCCGCCCAGTTCTGCCACGGCGACGATATCCGCATCCGTCGCGCGGCCGCTTTCAATAAACTGCTTTTGCTGCACCGTGTGCAACGCGTGCAACTGGTCGCGCAGTGCTGCGGCCTGCTCGTAATGCTGTGCTTCCGCAGCCTGCTCCATCGCCTGACGCAGCAGCCCCTCCACTTCACCCTGCTTGCCCTGCAACAGCAGCGCGGCGTTGTGCGTATCGCCGGCGTAATCCTGTTCGCTGATCAATCCGACACAGGGGGCGGTGCAGCGATGAATCTGGTGCAGCAAACAGGGGCGCGTGCGGTTTTTGAAGAAGCTGTCCTCACAGGTGCGGATGCGGAAAATTCTTTGCAGCAGGTTGATGCTTTCCTTCGCCGCATGTGCATTGGGATAAGGTCCGAAGTATTGATGCTGCTTGCCGGTCGCGCCGCGATAATAGGCCAGGCGTGGAAACTTGTGCCCGGTCAGCACGATGTAGGGATAGCTCTTGTCATCGCGGAACAGGATGTTGTAGCGCGGCTTCAGCGTCTTGATGAGATTGTTTTCCAGCAGCAACGCCTCAGCCTCGGAGCGCGTCACCGTCACCTCGATGCGCGCGATATGCGACACCATCAGACGGATGCGCGGCGAAACATTGGTTTTCTGGAAATAGGAGGCGACGCGCTTTTTCAGTTGCCCCGCCTTGCCGACGTACAACACCTGCCCCTGGCTGTCCAGCATGCGATATACCCCGGGCAACAGGGGCAGACCGGCAATAAATGCCTTAGGATCGAATTCGATTTTCTGGGTCAAGGCTGTGCAAATACCCGGTAATTGCGCTAAATACAGCGTGGAACATCGCCTCGTTCAGGCGCCTGGTCTGAGTATTGTAGCGGCTGCAGTGGTAGCTGTCATACAGCATCAGGCCGTTCGGCATCAGGTGTTGAGTGCCATGCCCAAACACATAATCCTTGGCGCGCAAGCCTAGCGCACGCAACACCGCCTGATGGGCTACCATCCCCAAAGCCAGCACCGCTGCGCCTTGCGGCAGGGAGGCCAGCTCACCTGCCAGATATGGATTGCATTGCCGCACCTCGGCTGGTTCAGGCTTGTTCTGCGGCGGCAGGCAACGCACGGCGTTGGTGATGCGGCAATCACGCAAGGCCAGCTCGGCATTGGCATGTCCTGCCGCACCCAGCGGCTCGGCACGGCTGGCAAAGCCGAATTGGTGCAGGGTGGAATACAGCAGGTTGCCGGCATAATCACCGGTGAACGGGCGACCGGTGCGATTCGCCCCGTGCATGCCGGGCGCCAGCCCCACTATCAGCAGGCGTGCCTGCGCATCGCCGAAGGACGGCACCGGCTGCGCATGGTAACCTGGCTGTGCCTGGCGCACTTGATCCAGAAAATCGGCCAGTCGCGGACACAGGCGGCATGCAGAGAGCTGTTCCGGATTTGAATCGTTCATGTCAGATTGTCCATTTGGCTTGATATTATGGGCTCCTGAAAAACAAAAAGCCCCATCATGGATGACGGGGCTTCTTGTCATGCCTTTTTTCGCTGCTACTCTGCAATGCGGGCTGCAGCCCCTTCCTCAGCAATAAGGGCCTTCATGCTCAAGCGCAGGCGGCCTTTCTCATCCGCCTCCAGCACCTTGACCTTCACAATCTGGCCTTCTTTCAGGACATCCGTCACACTGTTAATGCGCTCGTTGGAAATCTGTGAAATGTGCAGCAAGCCGTCTTTCCCCGGCATGATATTCACAATCGCGCCGAAATCCAGCAGCTTGACCACCGGGCCTTCGTAAGTCTTGCCCACTTCCACTTCCGCCACGATGTCTTCGATGCGTTTCTTGGCCAGCATGCTGCCTTCGCTGCTGACGCTGGCGATGGTCACATTGCCTTCATCGTCGATATCAATGGTGGTGCCGGTTTCCTCGGTCAGCGCGCGAATCACCGCCCCGCCCTTGCCGATCACGTCGCGGATTTTTTCCGGGTTGATCTTGATCTTGATCATGCGCGGCGCATGTGCCGAGACCTCGGCGCGTACGGCGGGCATGGCCTGCTTCATGATGCCGAGGATGTGCATGCGCCCTTCGCGCGCCTGGCTCAGGGCAACCTGCATGATTTCGCGCGTGATGCCGTTGATCTTGATGTCCATCTGCAGCGCGGTGATGCCCTGTTCCGAACCCGCCACCTTGAAATCCATGTCGCCCAGGTGATCCTCGTCGCCGAGAATATCGGTCAGCACGGCAAAACGGTTGCCTTCCTTGATCAGGCCCATGGCGATGCCCGCAATGTGAGTCTTGAACGGCACCCCAGCATCCATCAGTGCCAGGCAACCACCGCACACCGAAGCCATCGAGCTGGAGCCGTTCGATTCGGTAATTTCGGAAACCACGCGGACGGAGTAGCCGAACTCCTCCTCGCTGGGCAACGCCGCAACCAGGGCGCGCTTGGCCAGGCGGCCATGGCCGATTTCACGGCGCTTGGGAGTGCCGACGCGGCCGGTCTCGCCGGTGGAATATGGGGGGAAGTTGTAATGCAGCATGAAGCGGTCGTTGTACTCGCCTTGCAGGGCGTCGATGATCTGCGCATCGCGCGCGGTGCCCAGCGTAGCCACTACCAGCGCCTGTGTTTCGCCGCGGGTGAACAGTGCCGAGCCGTGAACACGCGGCAACACGCCGGTGCGGATGGTGATCGGCCGCACGGTGCGGGTATCGCGTCCGTCGATGCGCGGTTCGCCGTTCAGAATC
Organism: Betaproteobacteria bacterium; assembly: GCA_028871775.1. Taxonomy (GTDB): domain Bacteria; phylum Pseudomonadota; class Gammaproteobacteria; order Burkholderiales; family Gallionellaceae; genus CAITJF01. The sequence continues at coordinate 15,132 of JAGWMH010000005.1, read as the reverse complement.
TGGCCGCGCACGATCTTGGCTTCCAGCGTGCTGAACAGATCGTTGAGGTGATTCTTTTGCAGCGTGTCATCCGCTGCCAGCAGTGCATCCACCACGCAGGTGCGAATGCCATCCACCTGGGTGGTGCGCGCCTGTTTCTGGCGCACGGCGTATGCGGCTTGCAGATCGTTCTCGGCCAGTTCGGCGAGTTTGGCAATGAGCACTTCATCCTTGGCGGGAGGCGCCCAGTCCCAGACATCCTGCCCGACCGCATCCGCCATTTCGTTGATTGCCTGGATCACCGTCTGCATCTGCTGGTGGCCATACACAACCGCGCCCAGCATCACATCCTCGGGCAATTCCTGCGCTTCCGATTCCACCATCAGCACCGCCTGTGCCGTGCCGGCAACCACCAGATTCAACTTGGACTCTTTGAGTTGGTCGGCAGTCGGGTTGACCACATAGCCACCGTCGAGATAACCCACGCGCGCAGCGCCTATGGGGCCGTCAAACGGGATGCCGGAAATCGCCAGGGCGGCAGAAGCGCCGATCATGGCGGGGATGTCTGAATCAATCTGGTTGTCGGAGGACAGCACCGTGGCGACGATCTGTACCTCATTGTAGAAACTTTCCGGAAACAGCGGGCGCAACGGGCGGTCGATCAGGCGCGATGTCAGGATCTCCTTCTCGCTGGGGCGGCCTTCACGGCGGAAGAAACCGCCTGGAATCTTGCCTGCGGCATAGGTTCGTTCCTGGTAATCCACCGTCAAGGGAAAAAAGTCCTGTTCCGGCTTGGCGTCTTTTCTTCCCACCACGGTGACCAGCACCACGGTGTCATCCAGGCTGACCATCACCGCGCCGCTTGCCTGGCGCGCGATCTCACCCGTTTCCAAAGTGAGTTGATGATTGCCATACGCTAATGTTTTCTTGTAATGACTCAAGGTTCGCCTCTCTAGTGCATAATAATTATGGCGCTTTCAGGCGCCATGGATTGTGAGATGTCACAAAAGCAAAGTGGGCCGCCTCAGCGACCCACTTGAATACGTTACTTACGCAATTCCAGACGTTGAATCAACGCACGGTAGCTGTCCTCGTTCTTCGTTTTGAGGTAATCCAGCAACTTGCGGCGGCGGCTCACCAGACGCAGCAGGCCGCGACGGGAATGGAAGTCCTTGGTATGTTCCTTGAAATGGCCGGTCAGGTAGTTAATGCGCGCAGTCATCAGTGCAACCTGTACTTCAGGGGAACCGGTGTCGCCCTTGCCGCGTTGGTAATCGGTCATAATTTGCGCTTTTTGCGCTGCCGTAATAGACATAATCTTTAAGCTCTCCACTAAAAAGTGCCGCATTTTAACCTCGAATGCGGTAGTTGCTCAAGTCTATTCACTCAGATTTTGGTTTTGGGCATGGATATAATAGGCGCCTGAACCGAGCACATCGTCATTCCGGACGCGCGAGGCACGGGGTCGAAGTGTAGACAATTCACTGGTTATTATATTTCGACTTCGCTATGCTAAGCTTATCTTGAGCTTAGCCGAATGGCTTAATTAACACGAACGGCTCCCAATATTTTTTGTGAATCACTCACGGGGAAAACACAAAATGAAACGTTACCTGTCAGCTTGCCTGTTCTTACTCAGCTTCAGTGCCTATGGTGCACTCACCAAATGGGTGGATGCCGATGGCAAGGTGCATTATTCCGATGAGCCACCCCCGGACAACATAAAAACCAAGACCCTCTCTATCCCCCACGACTCGCTCAGCGGTGTGCCTGCAGCGAAAACCTTCGTCGAGCGTGAAGCGGAATGGAAGAAAGCCCAGAAAGCCAAGGAAGAAGCCTCCCAAAAGGCCACACAGCAACAAGAAGAAGCTATTGCCAAGAGAAAAGCCTGTGCGGGTGCGAAGGCCAATCTAAGGGCCTTGGAAAACAGCCCAGTAATCTCAACCTACAATGACAAGGGCGAAATTGTCCCTATGGGCGATTCGACACGCCAACAAAACATCGAGGATGCGCGCAAACAAATCAGCATCTACTGCGAGGCAGAGTAGCGGTTAGCCCTCTACGAAGTGCCTGAACCTTACCAAAACCTCTAGCTATCAGGCGGCAATCGCACTGTCGCCACGCAGGCGCAACGCTTCCTCGATATCCACCGCCACCACGTGCGACACGCCGCGTTCCTGCATGGTCACACCCACCAGTTGCTGCGCCAGTTCCATGGTGATCTTGTTGTGGCTGATGAACACGAACTGGGTGTGCTGCGCCATTTTCCGGATCAGCTTGCACAGCCGCTCGGTGTTGGTGTCGTCCAGCGGCGCATCCACCTCGTCCAGCAAGCAGAACGGCGCCGGGTTGAGCTGAAACAGCGAGAATACCAGCGCAATCGCGGTGAGCGCCTTTTCGCCGCCGGACAGCAGATGAATCGAGGAATTTTTCTTGCCCGGCGGCTGCGCCATCATCTGCACGCCGCTGTCCAGAATCTCCTCGCCGGTCAGCACCAGGCGCGCCTCGCCGCCGCCGAACAGCACCGGGAACATTTCGGACAGGTGGCGATTAACCTCGTCGTAAGTCGCCATCAGCAAGTCGCGCGATTCCTTGTCGATGCGGCGAATCGCATCTTCCAGCGTTGCCATCGCCTCGGTCAGATCTTTCGCCTGCGCATCCAGATAAGCCTTGCGCTCGGTCGCCGCCTGCAGCTCTTCCAGCGCCGCGAGATTCACCGCGCCCAGCGTCACGATCTCTTCGTTCAGCCGGTTCAGCTCGCTCTGCAGCGCATTCGGTCTGGCATTTCCCAGCAGGGGCAGCAGCGCCGCCTCGTCCACACCGTGCAACTGCTCCGCCCATTGCTCATAGTGCAAACGTGCTTCCTGTTCCTTGAGCGACAGCTCGCTGGCTTTCTCGCGCAGAGGGTGCAACTTCTGCTCGCAGGACATGCGCTCCTGTTCCAGCCTGTTAAGGTTGAGTGTGGCGTACTCCAGCGCATTGCGCGCCTCCGCCAGCGCCTGTTCGCGCACCTGGCGCTGCTGTAACGCTTCCTGCAACTGCTGTTTGCTGCTGCCGTCTTCGATGTGCGCCAGCTCGTCGCGGCTTTGCGCCAGAGTCTGTTCCAGCTGCGCCAGCGTCAACCCGATCTGCTTCAGGTTGTGCTCCAGATCGGTGATTTTTTCCGTGCAGGTCTTGGCAAAGAAGCGTGCTTCCTGCAATTCATGCTGCGCCTTTTGCGAGCGCTCGCGCTGCTCGCGCAGCCGCCCATCCTGCACCACGGACTGCTGCCGCACCCCTTCCGCCTCGGCCTGCTGCGCCGAAATTTTCTCGCGCATGATCTCCATGCGCTCGGCGATTTCCTGCCGCTGGCGCTGCTCAGCGGCGGACTGGTCGGCCAGTTCCTGCAATTCGTGCGCAATCTGCGTGGTACGCTCGTGGCTGCGCTCGTTGGCCTGGGTCAATTTCAGAACCTGCATCTGCAAGGCGTGCTGGCGCTGCTGCAATTCGCTGCCCCCTGTGCGCAGCGGTGCGATGCGGCTTTCGATGGCGTGATACGCCTCTTCCGCCTGCGCCGCCAGCTGCTTTCCCTGCTCCAGCGCCGCCGTCTGTTGTTGCGCCTGCTGCTGCAATGACTCGATCTCGCGCTGGCGCGCCAGCACGCCGTGCACCTGGCTGTCCGGCGCATGGAACAGCACGCTGTGCGCGCCAACCAGATGCCCCTGCGGCGTCACCAGCCAGGCGCCGGCAGGCAGACGCCCGCGCAGGCCTAGCGCCTGTGCCAGCGTTTCCGTGGCGTACACGCCGGACAGCCAGTCCGCCACCACCGGCGCGGCACGTTCGTCCTGGCAGGTCACGAATTTCGACAGTGGGGTGAGCTCGCTGTTTTGCTGCACCGAGGCGCGAGCGCCATCCGCCGCGAACACCGCCAGCTTGCCCGGCGGCGTATCGCTCCAGGCGGCGGCCTGATCCAGCCCCTGCAGCGCAATCGCATTGAGCCTTTCGCGCAGCACGGCTTCCAGCGCGTCTTCCCAGCCAGCCTCGATGCGGATGGATTGCCACAGGCGCGGCAGCTGGTCCAATTGGTGATCGGCCAGCCATTGCTTCAAATTCCTGTCGTTATCAATCTGCGCCTGCAACTGCCTGAGCGCGGTGAGTTTCGCCTCCACCTGCGCCAGTTGCCGCTCCAGTTCCTGCGCCGCAACGTGCTGGCTGCGCCGTACCGCATCGGCTGCGGGCAGCTGCTCCTGCAACTGCGCCAACAGCTGCTGCTGCGCGCTGCGTTCGGCTTCCAGTTCGGTGATTTGCTGTTGTGCCTGTGCCAGCGCCTCGGTATTGGGTTGCGGCAGGTTGTCCTGTTCCAGCAGCAGGCGCGAGCGGCGCGCATCCAGTTGCTGCACGTTGCGCTGGATATGCTCGCGCTGCGTCTCGGCCAGTTGCAGTTGTTGCTGCAACACCAACTGCTCGCGCTGCACCGCGTTGTAGCGCTCCTGCGCGGCGCGCGCCGCCTCTTCCGCCTGCGGCAGGTGCTGCGCCTCGGTGGCCGCGCGGTTTTCGCACACCTCCACCCGCACTCCCGCATCCTGTTGCTGCTGTTGCCAGTGCGCCAGCAAACCCTGCACGCCCTGCAACTGGCCGCGCTGCTGCTCCATCTGCAATTCGCCGCTGGCAAGCTGCTGGGTCAGACGCGTGCGCCGGTCGTTGAGGTGTGCGATGTGCTGCTCCAGCCGCGCCACCTCGGCATTGGTGGCGTACAGTTCGCCCTGCTTGCCGTGCAGCGCATCGGCCAGCTGGTAATGCCCGCTGCGCGCGCTTTCCAGCTGGCTCTCCACCTCGCGCAGGCGCGCGGTCTCGGCCTCCAGTTCGTTCCTGGCTTTTTCAATCTGCTGCACAAACCGCGCGCGGCGCGTCTCGGCATCCTGCTTGTTCACCAGCCACAGCAGGTGTTGCGTGGTATCGCGCTGACCTTCCAGCGCGCGGTATTGTTTGGCCACCTCGGCCTGTTCGGTCAGGTGCGTGAGCTGCTTTTCCAGCTCCAGGCGGATGTCGTCCACGCGCAGCAGATTCTCGCGCGTGTCGCCCAGGCGCAGCTCGGTCTCGCGGCGGCGGTCACGGTATTTGGATACCCCCGCTGCCTCTTCCAGAAATACGCGCAGTTCTTCGGGCTTGGCCTCGATGACGCGCGAGATCATGCCCTGCTCGATGATGGCGTAGGCGCGCGGCCCCACCCCGGTGCCGAGGAAAATATCGGTGATATCCTTGCGCCGCACATGCTGGTTGTTGATGTGGTAGCTGGAATCGCCGTCGCGCTGCAACACGCGCTTGATGGCAATCTCGGCGTAGCTGGACCATTGCCCGGCGGCCTTGCCCAGGCTGTTGTCGAAGATCAGCTCGACGCTGGCGCGACCCACCGCCTTGCGCTTGGCGGAACCGTTGAAAATCACGTCCTGCATGGATTCGCCGCGCAGCGCGGTGGCGCGCGATTCGCCCAGCACCCAGCGCAGCGCGTCAATCACGTTCGATTTGCCGCAGCCATTGGGGCCGACGATGCCGACGATCTGCCCCGGCAGCGCGATGTGCGTGGGATCAACGAAGGACTTGAAGCCGGAAAGCTTGATGTGGGAAAGGCGCAATTTGGAACTGTCTTAACGTTATAATTCCGCCTATTCTAACCGAAGCGGAACCCGGCACAAAATGAGCACCCAACCCAATAAATCACTTGAAACTTTTCCCAATCCCAAGCCCGGGCGCGATTACCACATCCACATGGAAATTCCCGAGTTCACCTGCCTGTGCCCCAAGACCGGCCAGCCGGATTTCGCCACGCTGATCCTCGACTACATCGCCGACGAGAAATGCGTCGAACTGAAAAGCCTCAAGCTCTACATCTGGTCGTTCCGCAACGAGGGCCATTTCCACGAGGACGTCACCAACCGCATCCTCGACGATCTGGTCGCTGCGACCCAGCCGCGCTTCATGCGCCTCACCGCCAGGTTCTATGTGCGCGGTGGCATCTTCACCAACGTCGTGGCGGAGCACCGCAAACCAGGCTGGCAACCGCAGCCAGTGGTGGATTTGGCGCAGTTTGAGACAAAGTCGAACACGCGCGGGTAGATTGAATGGTGTTTTTGACGTCGAATTTACATTAGCTCTCCCTACCAATATGGCTACACCCCAGTGGATCAAGAAGCTTGGCGGTCACGCCGGTGAGTTGTACGTGGCGGCTGAGCTATCAAAGCGTGGCATTCCGAACTCGCTTCTTCCCGAGAACTTCTCTGACGACGACATTCTTATCGGAAAGAAAGACGGGAATGAAACTGCCTACATTCAAGTAAAGTCGTGTCACCCGGACAGATCATCCACATTCATTCTTCGGCACACGGAAGAGTCTTGGGTTAATGCACCCGGAAATCAGTTTGTCGTGTTCGTTTGGTTGGGGTCGCCTAAAAGGAATGAGGCACCGAAGTACTGGATTGCCACAAAGCATGAGGTAGGCGCCCTTTGTGTGAAGCATGCTGCGCATGGCACAGACAACTGGGAACGTCGGTTCTCGCCTGCCGATCTCGACCCTAAATGGGAAGAAAACTGGGATACATTTGCTGCTTTTTATCCCGAGCAAACGTAGGTTGGGCTTCGCTATGCTCAATCCACTATGCCGCACTCCGTTCGTGCTGAGGTATCGAAGCATGAATGGAGTGCCTGCGCTGAACCCGATACCTCAGGGCGAACAGAGGGGTTCTAAAGAACGTTCTCATCTCACAAACCGTTCGCGGTGAGGTATCGAACCGCTATACTTTCACTGTAAGTTTTTCGGCAACGGATTGTTCGTTCCCCAAGCGATTTGCTGCACAGTTTTCCAATCACCGCGCATCATGGCTTCCTTCTTTTTGCGGTTCCAGCCTTTGATTTGTTGTTCTGCCGCAAGAGCCTCCTCGCGTGTGACGCAGTCTTGTGACCAGAGTAGTTCCACAGGCAAGCGCGTCGAAGTATATCCGCCGCACTCGCCGCACTGATGCTTGGCTATTCGCTCTTCGAGGTTATCGGTGTGTCCAGTGTAATAACTGCCGTCAGAGCAACGGAGGATGTAAACGTAGAAGGCCATCGTTTCACTCGCTTTTGAGAAGTGCTACTGATTGGCACGCCCCGTTCATGCTTCGATACATCCTTTGTGGTTCGATACCTCACCACGAACGGGTGTGCCCAGCGCTGAGATGTCGAAGCATCGGCACGAACGAGTACAAATAGAAAAGCTGCCCAATAACTCGTTCGCGGTGAGGTATCGAACCGCCATCATCACCCCTTAATCGGCCTTACCTTGCCTGCCGCCAATTTTGCGCGTTCCCTGGCCTCATCGGTATCCTTGCCGTTCGCCAGCGCCACGCCCATGCGTCGTTTCTTAAAAGACTCAGGCTTGCCGAACAGGCGCAAATCGCTTTGCGGCACGCGTAGCGCTTCATCCACGCCGGTGAAGGCGATGCCCTTCTCTTCCAGTTGTCCGTAAATCACGGCAGAAGCACCCGGTGCGCGTAGCGAAGTATTCACCGGCAGGCCGAGGATGGCGCGGGCGTGCAGCTCAAATTCGCTCTGCACTTGCGAACACATGGTCACCATGCCAGTGTCATGCGGGCGCGGGCTGACTTCGCTGAACCACACTTCGTCGCCTTTGATGAACAGCTCCACGCCGAAGATGCCCAACCCGCCGAGGTTGTCCGTGACCTTTCTGGCGATGTCGCGTGAGCGTTGCAAGGCCAGCGGCGACATGGCCTGCGGTTGCCAGCTTTCGACGTAGTCGCCGTGTACTTGCACATGGCCGATAGGCTCGCAGAAATGGGTTTCGGTTTCGCCATTGCTGCCGACCGCGCGCACCGTGAGCTGGGTAATCTCATAATCGAATGCAATGAAGCCCTCGACGATCACCCTGCCCTGATTCACGCGGCTGCCGCTGGCTGCATAGTTCCAGGCGGCTTCTACCTCTTCCGCGCTGTCCACTTTCGACTGCCCCTTGCCGGAAGACGACATCACCGGCTTGATCACGCAGGGATAGCCGATGCCATTTGCTATCGCGGCGCGCAGTTCTTCCAGGCTGTCGGCAAATATATACGGTGAGACCGGCAGGCCCAGCGTTTCCGCCGCGAGGCGGCGGATGCCCTCGCGGTGCATGGTGAGCTGCGCGGCGCGCGCGGTGGGAATCACGCGCGCCAATCCTTCCTTTTCGATCTCCACCAGCATGGCGGTAGCGATGGCTTCGATCTCCGGCACGACGATGTGCGGGCGCTCCTGTTCGATCAGCGCGCGCAACGCCGCGCCGTCCGCCATGTTGATGACATGGGCACGGTGCGCCACCTGATGCCCCGGCGCATCCGCATAGCGGTCCACGGCGATGGTTTCCACGCCCAGGCGTTGCAGCGCGATGATGACTTCCTTGCCGAGTTCGCCGCTGCCCAGCAGCATGACTTTGGTCGCAGCGGAGGAAAGCGGCGTACCGATGGTGATTCTATTGCTCATGATTCAAAATCCCTGAGTGAAAATTATCAAGTTTTTTTCAACTGTTCATCCATCTTGCCGGAGAACAGGCTGGCAGCCACAATCAGCACCGCGCCGATGATTTCGCGCGCGTCCATCTTCTCCCCCGCCAGGAAATACGCTGCCGCGGCGGCAACCACCAGTTCAAACATGAACAGCACGATGGACTGGTTGGCCGGCAGGCTGGTCAGGCCGTATTGCGCCGTAAAGCTGGTGGCGCACAGCACCAGCGCGACCAGCAGCACCAGCACCCACAGGGACGGTGCGATGCTTCGCACCTGCGACGTGAAGCCGCCGTGGTACAGCAAGGCGAAAACGGTGAGCAGCGCCGTGCCGAACCAGACGCTGGCCGCTTTGAAGTTCACGCTCAGGTGTTGTATGCGGCGCGCCAGCACATTGGTCAGGGCAAAGCCGATCCCCGCCGAGAGCCCTATCCACTCGGCCCGGTTCTGCGGCAACGGCAAACCCAGGCTCGGCTGCCACAGCATCACCATTGCTCCGCCCAGTGACAGGGCAATAACCGCATAGCCGTAGCGGTCCAGTTTTTCGCCCAGCAGCCAGCGCGCCAGCAGCACCGTCCATAGCGGCGCGAGATAGAACAGCAGCAGCACGCGCATGACCTCGCCGCCCAGCATCGCCAGCACATAGCCGAGGTTGGTCCAGCCGGCGCACAGGGTCAGCGCCACGCCCCACCACCCTGCCACGCGCAGTTCGCGCCAGACATGGCCGGGCAGCAGTAAGCCGAACAGCAGCGCAATGAAATAGGTCAGGAGGGTCGCCGTTTCCCCGGAAACGCCTGCATGCTCCAGCACGCGGTAGGGATACCAGATCAGCCCCCATACGATCGCGGCGCTCAACAGGCTGCTCACTGCCAGAATTTTTTGTTTTGATGCCACTAGCGCGCCCTTTATAATGCCAAACCTTTTTTGCTTTTGCCGCCTTTAAAAACCTCTGCACAGCGTAACGAGCGCAGGTCAGACGAGGAGAAAGGCGGCAAAAAACCGGAGTGTATAAAACTATACATGAGGATTTTGAGCCGTCTTTCGACGATGTATCACCAAGCGCAGTAGCTGCGCAAAGGTTTTTAAATGAATCCAGACCTGAACAAGCTTCAGCCTTACCCGTTTCAGAAACTTGCCGCGCTATTCCGCGAAGTGACGCCGAACCCGGCTTATCGCGCCATCAGCCTGCACATCGGCGAGCCGAAACACGCCACGCCGCAATTCATCAAGGAGGCGCTCACCGCCAACCTCGATGGACTGGCGAATTATCCCACAACCGCAGGCAGCGACTCGTTGCGCGGTGCCATCTCGCAATGGCTGGCGCAACGCTACGGCATCCCTGCGCCAGATGCGAAGGCTCAAGTCCTGCCCGTGAACGGCAGCCGCGAGGCGCTGTTTGCCTTTGCCCAGGCGGTGACAGACCGCAGCCGTGCCAACCCCGCCGTGGTCTGCCCCAACCCGTTCTACCAGATTTATGAAGGCGCCGCACTGCTGGCCGGCGCCACGCCCTATTTCCTTAACACGCTGCCGGAAAACAATTACGCGCTGAATTTCGACCAGTTGCCGCAGGACGTGTGGCAACGCACCCAGCTCATCTATGTGTGTTCGCCGGGCAATCCCACCGGGCGCGTCATGCCGCTGGCCGAATGGAAAGCGCTGTTCGAGATGGCCGATCGTTACGGCTTCATCATCGCAGCGGATGAATGCTATTCGGAAATTTACTTCGATACGCCGCCCTTGGGTGCGCTGCAAGCCGCGCAGCAACTGGGCCGCAGCGATTATAGAAACCTGGTGGTGTTCTCCAGCCTGTCCAAGCGCTCCAACGTGCCGGGCATGCGCTCCGGTTTCGTGGCGGGCGATGCGAAAGTGCTGGAGAAATTCACGCTGTATCGCACCTATCACGGCTGCGCCATGAATCCGGCGATTCAGGCCGCCAGCTCCGCCGCATGGCAGGATGAGGAACATGTCGCCAAGAACCGCCGCCTGTATGCGGAGAAATTTTCCCGTGTAATCGAAACCCTCAAGCCCGTGCTGCCGGTCACCCTGCCCGATGCCGGTTTCTACTTGTGGCTGCGCGTGCCGGTGGCTGACACCACATTCGCGCAACACCTGTATCGCGACTATAATGTCACAGTGTTACCGGGCAGCTTCCTCGCGCGCGAAGCACAAGGAATGAATCCCGGCAGGAATTTTGTACGCATCGCGCTGGTAGCAGAACTGGACGAAACAGTGGAAGCGGCGCGGCGCATAGCTGAATTCAGTCGGTAGTCGTTAGCCGGTAGCCGTTAGTTAAAACAAACCCCGCGTAGCGGACAACACCAACTAACGACTAACGACTACAGACTAACGACTAATAGGAAACCATCATGGAACGACTGCAACAGATCATCAACCCCGCCTTCGAGCGCCGCGCCGAAATCACTCCGCGCACCGTGGATGCCAAGCTGAAAGAAGCCGTCACTACCGTCATCGAACATCTCGACCAGGGCAAGCTGCGCGTGGCGGAGAAAATCAACGGCCAGTGGGTCACCCACCAATGGATCAAGAAAGCCGTGCTGCTGTCGTTCCGCATGGAGGACAATTCCTTCATCAAGGGCGGCTTCACCAATTATTACGACAAGGTGCCCTCCAAATTTGCCGACTGCAACTCCAAGGATTTTCGCGACGGTGGCTTCCGCGTCGTGCCTCCAGCGGCGGCGCGCAAGGGTTCGTTCATCGCCAGAAACGTGGTGCTGATGCCATCCTATGTCAACATCGGCGCCTATGTGGATGAAGGCACCATGGTGGATACCTGGGCCACCGTCGGCTCCTGCGCGCAGATCGGCAAGAACGTGCACCTGAGCGGCGGCGTCGGCATCGGCGGCGTGCTGGAACCGGTGCAGGCCAATCCCACCATCATCGAGGACAACTGCTTCATCGGCGCGCGCTCGGAAATCGTCGAGGGTGTGATCGTGGAGGAAGGCGCGGTGATCTCGATGGGCGTGTTCATCGGCCAGAGCACAAAAATTTACGACCGCGAGAGCGGCGAGGTGCACTATGGCCGCGTCCCCGCAGGCTCTGTGGTGGTCAGCGGCAACCTGCCTTCCAAGGATGGCAGCTACAGTTTGTACTGCGCCGTGATCGTGAAGAAGGTGGATGCCAAGACGCGCGGCAAGGTAGGCATCAACGAATTGTTAAGAGGCATTTGAACATCAGTTGGTAGTCGTTAGTTGCTAGTCGTTAGTTGGGATTGTCCGCTGATAAAACTACTAGCCATTCGACTAAGCTGGCAAACTACGCCAGCCAAGTCGCTGGTTATACGCGGGCTTTGATTTAACTAGTGACTGTATTGAAGGAGAAGCACATGATCATCACACCACTGTTACAGCTCGCCGCCGATAAACTGGCCTCCGATCTATTCTTCTCCGTAGGCGCGCCGATCAACATCAAGATTGATGGCGTGGCCATGCCAGTGAACGCACAGATACTCGACGCGGCAACCGTCAAGCGCATCGCCTATGAGATGATGACGCCGGAACGGATTGATTCCTTTGAAGCGCACATGGAGATGAATTTCTCCTATCGTGCGCCGGAAATCGGCAACTTCCGCGTCAACATTTTCCGCCAGCGCGGCGATATTGCCATCGTCATCCGTTATGTGCGCGGCAAGATTCTCAACATCGAGGAACTGAACCTGCCGCTGGTGCTGAAGGATCTCATCATGGAGAAGCGCGGCCTGGTGCTGATGGTCGGCGCAACCGGCTCGGGCAAGTCTTCCACGCTGGCATCCATGATCGAACACCGCAATATGACGAACAGCGGCCATATCCTGACCATCGAAGACCCGATCGAATACCTCTTCCAGCATAGAAAATCCGTGGTTAACCAACGCGAAATCGGCACCGACACCATGTCTTATAGCCATGCACTGGAGAGCGCCATGCGCGAGGCGCCGGATGTGCTGATGATAGGCGAAATCCGTGACCGGGAAACCCTGAAGCATGCGCTCATCTTTGCCCAGACCGGCCACCTGTGCCTGTCCACGCTGCACGCCAACAACAGCTACCACGCGCTGAACCGCATCGTTAACTTCTTCCCTTACGATGCACGCCAGAGTGTGCTGTCCGACCTGTCCATGTGCTTGCGCGCGGTCATTTCGCAACGCCTCATCCGCAACATAAAGGAAAAACTGGTACCCGCTGTGGAGATCCTGCTCAACACCTCGCTCATCGCCGACCTGATCAAAAACGATGAAATCGAGAAAATCCGCGATGCCATTGGCCAGAGTGTGTCACCCGGCTCGCAGACATTTGAGCAGGCGCTGTACAAGCTGTTCAAGAGCGGCCTTATCACCAAGGAAGAAGCTTTGCGCAACGCCGATTCCGCCAGCAACCTGTCTTCGCTGCTCGACTTTTCGCAAACCGCCAAGGTAAAGGCGTATGACCCCAACGCCCCGCAAGCGGCAGGCTCGCATGATGGGCCAGCCGCGGATTTCGGCAATATCACGCTGAACATCGAGATTCCCGATGCCGGTAGATGACATGCCCGGCACCCTGCAACTCGCCGGGGAACTCATCTCCCGCCGTTCGCTCACCCCGCTGGACGCAGGCTGCCTGGCTCTCATCGGCGCGCGCCTGAAGCCGCTCGGCTTCAAGCTGGAGATGATGCGTTGTGGCAATGTGGACAACCTGTGGGCGCGGCGCGGAAACAGCAGCCCCGTCGTATGTTTCGCCGGCCACACCGATGTAGTGCCGACCGGCCCGCTGGATCAGTGGCTCAGCGACCCGTTCATCCCCACCGTGCGCGACGGCATGCTGTATGGGCGCGGCGCCTCTGACATGAAAGGCTCGCTGGCGGCCTTCGTCACTTCCATCGAGAAATTTGTCGCGGCGCACCCCGGCCATGCCGGCTCGATTGCCCTGTTGCTGACTTCCGATGAAGAGGGCGCAGCGGTGGATGGCACGGTGCGCGTGGTGGAGGCGTTGCAGGCGCGCGGTGAAAAACCGGATTACTGCATCGTGGGCGAGCCGACCTCGGTGGCAAAAACCGGCGACACGATCAAGAATGGCCGGCGCGGTTCGCTGTCCGGCACGCTGACCGTGAAAGGCGTGCAAGGCCACATCGCCTACCCCCATCTCACCAAGAACCCCATCCACCTTGCCGCCCCGGCCATCGCCGAACTGGCTGCCACGGTGTGGGATCAGGGCAATGAATATTTCCCGCCCACCACCTGGCAGATTTCCAACATCCATGGCGGCACCGGCGCGGCCAACGTGGTTCCGGGCACAGTGGAGATAGGATTCAATTTCCGTTTCTCCACCGCCAGCACGGTGGATGGCCTGAAGGCAAAGGTGCACGCCATTCTCGACAAGCACGGGCTGAGCTACGATCTGGTCTGGCTGCTGGCTGCCAAGCCCTACCTCACCCCGCGCGGCGATCTGGTGAATGCGGTGAGCGCCGCCATCAAGCAGGCAACCGGCATTGAAACCGAACTCTCCACCAGCGGCGGCACTTCGGATGGGCGCTTCATCGCCGACATCTGCCCGCAGGTAATCGAACTCGGCCCGCTCAACGCCACCATCCACAAGCTCAACGAGTGCGTGGCAGTGGCCGACCTGGGCGCGCTGTCCGATATCTATTTCCTCACCCTCAAAAAACTGCTGGCAGGCTGATTTGTACACACTGCTGCAACTGATTATCCCCGCCTTCCTGCTCTGGCTCATCTGGAAGGCTTTCCGCTCGCCACGGCACAGAGACAGCGGCTCATCAGAGTCATGCGATAGCGCTTCCAACCCCTCATGCAGTGGAGGCTCTCAGGGCAGGTGCAACGATCACGGCAGCGACAGTTGCGATGGCAGCGGAGACGGCGACGGAGGCGGGGATTGATGGAATTCAATTATTTTTCAGAGGCGAACGCCGCGCTTAATACGGTGCGCGATTGCCTGCGCTTTGCCGTGAGCCGCTTCAATCAAGCCGGATTGTTTTTCGGGCACGGCAGCAGCGGTGCCTACGACGAGGCCGCCTATCTCATCCTGCATACGCTGCATCTGCCGCTGGACAGGCTCGACCCATTTCTCGATGCGCGCCTCACCGGCAGCGAACGCGCCGAGGTGCTGAACATCATTCAACGGCGCGTGGAACAGCGCGCACCGGCGGCCTATCTGACGCATGAGGCGTGGCTGGGCGGCTTTCGTTTCTACGTGGACGAGCGCGTCATCGTGCCGCGCTCCTTCATCGCCGAACTGCTGCACGAGCAACTCGCGCCCTGGATTGCCGAGCCGGAAGAAATCGGCAGCGTGCTGGATTTATGCACCGGCAGCGGCTGCCTCGCCATCCTCGCCGCACACGCTTTCCCCAATGCAGAAGTTGATGCGGCGGATATTTCCCCGGACGCACTGGACGTGGCGCAGAAGAATGTGGCCGACTATGGGCTGCAAGACCGCGTGCATCTGATCGAATCCGACCTGTTCGCCAACCTGAAGGGTCGGCGATACGACCTCATCATCAGCAACCCGCCGTATGTGGATGCACCATCCATGGCCGCGCTGCCGCAGGAATACCGGCATGAACCGCAACTTGCGCTGGGCAGCGGCGCGGATGGGCTGGACGCAACACGCACCATCCTCAAACAAGCCGCCGCACACCTCAACCCGGGCGGCACATTGATCGT
>JAGWMH010000218.1 GCA_028871775.1 Betaproteobacteria bacterium | reverse complement strand
CGCGCCGCATATGGCTTATATGTAAGCAAGAATATGTAAGCAAGAAATTTTTTCCGTAACGCAGCAGTTGGGATGAAATGTGGATTTTTATAAGTGCCCATCATAATCGGTGCAGCATGAGCGCTTTGTTCGCTGTAAAATCAGCATCCTGATTTTTCGAGTTGGCGAATAAATATCATGCGCGTTTCACAATTTTTCATTTCGACCCTGAAAGAAGCCCCATCCGAAGCCGAACTGGTCAGCCATCGCCTGATGCTGCGCGCAGGTTACATCAGGAAACTGGCCAGCGGCCTGTATACCTGGATGCCGCTGGGCCTGCGCGTATTGCGCAAGGTGGAAAACATCGTGCGCGAGGAGATGGACAGGAGCGGCGCCATCGAACTGCTGATGCCCGCCGTGCAGCCCGCCGAGCTGTGGCAGGAAACCGGGCGCTGGGATGTGTTCGGCCCGCAGATGCTGAAAATCAAGGATCGCCACGACAACCTTTTCTGTTTCGGCCCGACCCACGAAGAAGTGATCACCGACATCGCGCGCCGCGAAGTGAAAAGCTACCGCCAGCTGCCGCTGAATTTCTACCAGATCCAGACCAAGTTCCGCGACGAGGTACGCCCCCGTTTCGGCGTGATGCGCGCGCGCGAATTCGTGATGAAGGACGCCTATTCCTTCCATGCCGGTTATGAAAGCCTGGAGCAGACTTACCGCGTGATGCATGACACCTACAGCCGCATCTTCACCCGCCTCGGCTTGCAGTTCCGCGCCGTGGCGGCGGAAACCGGCGCCATCGGCGGCAGCGGCTCGCATGAATTCCACGTGCTGGCCGATTCCGGCGAGGACGCGCTGGCATTCTGCCCCGCTTCCGATTACGCCGCCAATGTCGAGCTGGCCGAGGCGGTTGCTCCCCAGGCTGCACCGGCCGCGCATCTGGAAGAACTGGTGAAGACCATCACGCCCGGGCAGAAGTCCATCGAGGAAGTTGCAGCATTTCTGAATGTGGCGGCACAGCAAGTGCTCAAGGCTATCGCCGTGGTCGATGCGGATGGAAATTTCATCCTGCTGCTGCTGCGCGGCGACCACACGCTGAACGAAATCAAGGCCGGCAAGGCGCTGGGTGAGTTCCGTTTCGCCACGGATGACGAAATCCAATACCACATGGGATGCCGTCCCGGCTATATCGGCCCGGTCGACGCGACCGTGCGCATCCTGCTCGATCGCGCCGCCGCCGCAATGAGCAATTTCGTGTGCGGCGCCAACGACGACGGCTTCCACTACACCGGGGCCAATTTCGGGCGCGACATCCATCTGGATGAGGCGAACGTGCATGACTTGCGCAACGTGGTCAGCGGCGACTCCAGCCCGGACGGCAAAGGCATGCTGGAGCTGTGTCGCGGCATCGAAGTCGGCCATATCTTCCAGTTGCGCACCAAGTATTCCGAGGCGCTCAATGCCACCTACCTGGACGAGAACGGCCAGGCGCAGGTGATGGAAATGGGCTGCTACGGCATCGGCGTATCGCGCATCGTCGCCGCCGCCATCGAGCAGAATTACGACGAGCGCGGCATCACCCTGCCCGCAGCGATGGCGCCGTTCCAGATAGCCATCGCCCCCATCGGCATCAAGAAGAGCGAAGCCGTGCGCAACGCGACGGAACAGCTCTATGCCGAACTCACCGCCGCAGGCATCGAAGTGCTGCTGGACGACCGCGACGAGCGCCCCGGTGTGATGTTCGCCGATCTGGAACTGATCGGCATCCCGCACCGCATCGTGATCGGCGAGCGCGGCCTGAAACAGGGCATGGTGGAATACCAGGAACGGCGCGCACCCGCAGCGCAACAAATTCCCTTGCAGGATATCGCCAAGCTCGTACAATCGAAATTATGCGACTGACCCAACAACATTACCCGCACCATCTCGCGCTGCCGCTGCTGGCTGCCGGGTTGCTGTTTGCGTCCGCAGCACAAGCCGGAGCACAGGCCCACACGCCGCTCTCCGCCAGTGTGCGCGCGGTGTTGCAGCGCAGCGTGTCAGATCAGGCAGTGCCCAAGCCGGTGTTTGCCTCGCAATATGAAGCCGATGTCTGGCTGAATGAAATGTCGCTTCGCTTGCAAAAATGGATGCCGGATACCGAGTACCGTACGGACTTTCTCAAGACCGTGCATTACGAAGCCAAACGCGCCGGCGTGGATCCGCAAATGGTGCTGGGACTGATCGAGGTGGAAAGCGGCTTCAAGAAATATGCCGTTTCCAGCGCAGGCGCGCGCGGCTATATGCAGGTAATGCCGTTCTGGGTAAAGGAAATCGGCACGCCGGACCACAACCTGTTTCACCTGCGCACCAACCTGCGCTACGGCTGCACCATCCTGCGCCACTATCTGGACATGGAGAATGGCAACCTCTACCGCGCCCTTGGGCGCTACAACGGCAGTCTCGGCAGGCCGGAATATCCCAACATGGTGCGCGCTGCCTGGCACAAATACTGGGACTCCACGCCGAAATTGCGCAGCTCCCTGTCAGCCAGATCCGCTGAGAAATTGTCGGCGCGCCACGCCGCCATTCGGCACGCCGGCTAACCCGGCAAGCACGGTCGTTATTTCTTGTGGATATATTCTTCCACGCTGTCGCGTGTGATAGCGCCTTCCTGGTGGCTTACCAGCTTGCCAGCCGGATCAAACAGGTAAGTAGTCGGCAACGCCCCCACCTCGCCTATCTGCGCCGCCATTTTATGGGTGCCCAGCACTATCGGATACGAAATGGCATGCTGCTCGGCAAACCCCATTACTCCCTTGGGCGAGGAATATTCCAGCGCGATGCCGATCACCACCAGATCGGTGTCCTTGTGCGCATTGTGCAGCGAGATCAGGTCAGGAATCTCTTCCAGGCACGGCGGGCACCAGGGTGCCCAGAAATTCACCAGCACCCACTTGCCACGGTAGTTGGACAGGCGTTGCTCCTGCCCCTGCGTATCCTTGAACGCAAACTCATGCGCCGCCGCGCTGAGCGCGGTCAACAACAGGCACGCCGCCAACAGCGACCGCAGCATTCTGCAAGTCGCGCAAAAAACGACCCTTCCATCCTTGCCCCGTTCCATCAGTGTTCATCCCCGGTTTCAGCGCCCTCTTCCGGCTCGTCTTTTTTCGGCTTCGCGCCATGTTCGGCAGAATGAGTCAAATAGAGCGCCAGGGCAATCAATGCGATGCTGCCGCCCAGATAGAGCAGGTCGATCGGCGCGGACATTTTCATGTTCAGCGCCTCTTCGAACAGCGTGACTATCATGATCATGATGATCACCTTGGCCAGGCGCGACTTCAGGTCATCCAGGCTGTTGATCACCAGTATCTTGCTGGATGCCTTGCTGCCTTGCGCCTGGTCTATGTCGCTGATGAACAACTCATACAGGCCGAGCGAAAAAATCAGCATCACGGTTGCCAGCAGATAACCGTCCACCACCTCGACGATATGCGACACCGTGCTGTCATGCAGTATCTTGCGCGCTTCGGCGGTCATTCCGGAATCGGCGTAATGCAATGTATGCTGCACCAGATACACCACGTCCACCGTGGCCATGTAGAAAATCGCAAAACCTGCAAATAAG
>JAGWMH010000217.1 GCA_028871775.1 Betaproteobacteria bacterium | reverse complement strand
ACACATGAAAAGAAAACTATGAAAGCCATACTGATGACCGCCCCAGGCGGCCCCGATGTGCTGAAACTGCGCGACATTCCCATGCCCGGGTTGCCCTCGCCGCACCATTTGCGCGTGAAGCTCGCCGCCGCCGGGGTGAATCCGATTGACGCCAAGCTGCGCGCCAAACCTGTTTACTACCCCGACAAGCTGCCCGCCATTCCCGGCTGCGACGGCGCGGGCATCGTGGAAGCAACCGGCAGTGCGGTGTCACGTTTCAAGGTCGGCGATGCGGTGTATTTCTGCAACGGCGGCATCGGCGATGAGCCGGGTTGCTACGCCGAATACACCACGCTGCATGAGGATTACTGCGCGGCGAAGCCCGCCAATCTTGGCCTGCAGGACAGCGCCGCGCTGCCGCTGGTGCTGATTGCCGCGTGGGAATCGCTCGTCGAGCGCGCAAATTTGCAGGCCGGGCAAACCGTGCTGATCCATGCCGCCGCCGGTGGCGTGGGGCATGTCGCGGTGCAGCTCGCCCATCATCTCGGTGCGCGCATCGCGGTGACGGTGAGCGACAACAAAAAAGCCGGCTTGGTGCAAGGGCTGGGCGCGGAGAAAATCATCAACTACCGCGAGCAGGACTTCGTGCAGGAAGCGCTCAGCTGGACAGGCGGGCGCGGCGTGGACGTAGTGTTCGATACCGTGGGCGGCGACACTTTCCTGCGCTCGCTCAACGCCGCGCGCATCGGCGGCAAGGTGGCCAGCCTGCTCTCCACCCCGCTGTCGCTGGCCGACACGCAACTGGCGCGCCTGCGCAACCTGTCGCTATGCTTTGAGCTGATGCTCACACCGCAGGTGATGAAGCTGCACGACGAGCGCGTGCGCCAGCGCAGGATACTGGAACAGGGCGCGCAACTGGTGGAAGCGGGCAAGCTCGGTGTGCTGGTCTCGCACAAGCTGCCGCTGGAAAATGCAGCCGATGCGCACCGCCTGATCGAGCAAGGAGGCAGCATCGGCAAGATCGTGCTGACAATGGAATGACTTGCGCCAATGACAATGGCAGGTGATGCACCGTCGGCAAGACCTCAAGTTTTCAGCGGTGGTTTCATCTTCACACCCAATCCCTGGGCACCAGAAACTCTTCATACAGTTTTGCTTCCGGCGTGCCTTTCTCCGGGTGCCAATCGTAGCGCCATGTTACCAATGGCGGCATGGACAGCAGGATGGACTCGGTGCGCCCGTTCGATTGCAGGCCGAAAATGGTACCGCGGTCTATCACTAAATTGAATTCGACATACATTGCCTGCCAGCTGCAACCCGCCAGCTCCAGACGGGCGACCGCCGTGCCCTGCAATTCGAGCAGGGATTTTTGGCTGCGCCGCTATCCATTTTCACACCAGTCCGTTTCGTTACTCGCGAATGATTTTACCGCTCATCCATGCGCGTATCGTGGACGGCTTCCTGCGTTTGCCTACCCGCCCCGGCAACACCCACACCTGCTTACCGAACAAGCGTTGGCATTGCGCGTAAGTGCGCGCAGGCTTCGCACCGCTGCGGTTGGCGCTGGTGGAAACCAAAGCCATGTTCAGCGCATTGCACAATGCAGCCGCTTCCGGATGCGCTGTGAGGCGCACCGCGAGGGTATCGTGCGCGCCGCGCAACCAGCGCGGGGTGGAAGGTTTTGCCGGCATCAGCCAGGTGATTGCCCGCGCACCATCGTTTTTCAGGGCGGTTTGTTCGGCGGAAGTGATTGGTTGCAGATAGGGCGCGAGCTGCGCATATTTGCCCGCGATCAGGATCAACCCCTTGTGCTGCGGGCGTTGCTTGAGTTTCAGCAGGCGCAGCACCGCTTTGCGGTTGCGCGGGTCGCAGCCCAGGCCGTAGCAGGATTCGGTGGGGTAGGCGATCAGGCCGCCGCGCTTGAGGTGCGCGGCGATGGTTCGAGGAGATAGGCGCATGTCCAAACGACGCCCCTCTTCCCTAGCCCCTCTCCCGCACGCGGGAGAGGTGAGCGAATCTTCTCCCCTGACAAGGGGAGGCCGGGAGGGGTTTTGCAAGTGGGTGCATGCAAGCTATTTTTTCGAAAGTGCACGCCAGCCGATGTCGCGCCGCATCTGGCATCCCTCGAAGTGAATGGCATCGGCAATTTCATAGGCGCGCTTCTGCGCCATCTTCACCATGTCGCCCAGCGCGGTAACACACAGCACACGCCCGCCGTTGGTCACCACCTTGCCGCCCTGCATCGTCGTGCCCGCATGGAATACATGCGCGCCCTCCAGCTTTTTCGGCAAGCCGGTGATGACATCACCCTTGCGCGGTGTGTGGGGATAATTTGCCGCCGCCAGCACCACGCCGAGGGCGGTGCGGCGATCCCAATCCGTTTCCACCTCGTTCAGCGTGCCGTTGATAGCGTGTTCGACTATCGCTGCGAAATCGCTTTTCAGGCGTAGCATGATGGGCTGGGTCTCCGGGTCGCCCATGCGGCAGTTGAATTCCAGCACCCTGGCGTTGCCCTGCGCGTCGATCATCAACCCGGCGTAGAGGAAGCCGGTGTATATGATCCCTTCCTTTTCCATGCCGCGCACTACCGGCTGGATAATCTCGCGCAACACGCGCGCGTGGAGCTGCGGCGTGACTACCGGTGCGGGCGAATACGCGCCCATGCCGCCGGTGTTGGGGCCGTTGTCGCCATCCAGCAACCGCTTGTGATCCTGGCTGGTGGCCAGCGCCAGCACATGCTTGCCGTCTACCATGACGATGAAGCTGGCTTCCTCGCCAGCGAGAAATTCCTCGATCACCACGCGCGCACCGGCATCACCCAGCTTGTTATCGGACAGCATCATGTCTATCGCGGCGAAGGCCTCTCCCTTGCTCATCGCCACCACCACGCCCTTGCCTGCCGCCAGCCCGTCGGCCTTGACCACGATGGGCGCTCCGTGCTTCTCGACGAAGGCGCGCGCGGAGCTGATGTCGCTGAAGGTCTCGAAGAAAGCGGTGGGGATGTTGTGGCGCACCATGAAACGCTTGGCGAAATCCTTGGAGGATTCGAGCTGCGCGGCGGCTTTGGTCGGGCCGAAGATCTTCAGCCCGGCGCCACGGAAGGCATCCACGATGCCCGCCGCCAGCGGCGCTTCCGGGCCGACCACGGTCATGTAGATGTCTTCGCGTTTGACGAATTCGATCAGTTCCGGGATGGCGGTGATGGCGACATTCTCCACACCGTCTTCCAGCGCCGTGCCCGCGTTGCCCGGCGCGACAAACACCTTCTGCACCTTGGCGCCCTGCGCCAGGCGCCACGCCAGCGCGTGCTCGCGGCCGCCGGAACCGATGACCAGAATCTTCAATTCAACCCCTTTGCCACATAACCAGCGACTTGGCTGGTGTCTTTTGCCAGCATAGTCGAGTGGCTAGTTGTTATATCAGAGATCACAGAGCACACAGAGCACACAGAGAGGTCACCCGGCTTTCTCTGTGATCTCTGTGTCCTCTGTGGCTAAATGTTTTAATGCCTGAAGTGCCTGAAACCCGTAAAGACCATGGCAAGGCCATGCTCGTCCGCCGCGGCAATGACTTCCTCGTCGCGCATCGAGCCGCCGGGCTGGATCACCGCTTTCGCACC
>JAGWMH010000216.1 GCA_028871775.1 Betaproteobacteria bacterium | reverse complement strand
CTGCCGGGGAAGAGGCCAAACAGCATGTTGCCGCCTTGTTATGGCACCT
Organism: Betaproteobacteria bacterium; assembly: GCA_028871775.1. Classification (GTDB taxonomy): domain Bacteria; phylum Pseudomonadota; class Gammaproteobacteria; order Burkholderiales; family Gallionellaceae; genus CAITJF01. The sequence continues at coordinate 3,578 of JAGWMH010000216.1, read as the reverse complement.
GGCTGATTTGCGGGAGAGCAGGCATCCTGCCGTCAGCGACGGCTTCTTGCAAGAGGCGCACACGCTGGCAGTGGTCAATCGCACCATGGGTTTCAACCAGATCGCTGAATTGGCCCACGCGCTGGAACAGTGGCTGGAGGCGCATATGGGCCATCCGATTGCCCTGAGTAGTGCGCAACTGTCGCTGCTGGAGCGCACGGTTGCCATGCTGGATGATATGAATCTGGCGGTGCGCAATCGCCAGGAACCGCAGGCGCAGCCGGAACTGATCAACCGGTTGCAAACTGACCGGGAGGTGGCGGCCGAACAGGCGAAAGCAGCGCAGCCTGTGGCGGAAGCTCACTTGCCGGAGTCGCGCATATCCGTAGCCCTGGCCCCGCCTCAGCCGGCCAAAGCTGTGCAGCGCGCACAACTCGCCATGGAACAGGGCGTAACGCAGGAGGGGGGCGAGCATCTGTTGCCGATTTTCCTGGAGGATGCCAACGACATTTTCCCGCAGGTTGGCAGCGATATGCGCGCCTGGTGCGGGCGGCCGGAGGAGGTGGCGCTCGGCCGCAGCCTGCAACGCAGCCTGCACACCCTGAAGGGCAGTGCACGCATGGCGGGCGCAATGCACGTAGGCGATCTGACGCACCACATGGAAGAACGCGTGGTTCAAGCCTTGTCGCAAGCGCAGCATGACGCGACCTTCTGGGACGAGCTGGAAAACTGCTATGACGGCATTGCCGATGCGCTGGAACAGTTGCGCAGCGCAAAACCAATGGCGGATCAAGCCATCGTTGGAGCGGGGCTACTCCGGGATACAGCCCAGCGCGCCATGCCTGCCGCCATGCTACGCGTACGTTCCGGCACGGTGGACCGGCTGGTGAATCAGGCCGGTGAAATAAGCGTGACGCGGGCTCGCGCCGAAGCCGAACTGCACGGATTCAAGGACGGGCTGCTGGAGCTGGTTGACAGCGTGAACCGCTTGCGCGGTCAGTTGCGCGAAATAGAGATTCAGGCCGAGAGCCAGATGCAGGCGCGCGTTTCGCTTTTTGAAAGCACGGCGGAGAAATTCGATCCGCTGGAATTTGACCGCTTTACCCGCCTCCAGGAATTGACGCGCTTCATGAATGAAAGCGTGCATGACGTGCTGACGGTGCAGCAAACACTGCTGAAGAATCTGGACAAGGCATCTGCTGCGCTTGCCGCGCAAACCTATCTCAACCGCGAATTGCAGCAAAACCTGATGGCGATCCGCATGGTGCCGTTTGCCAGCATCAGTGAGCGGCTGTATCGCATCGTCCGGCAGACCTGCAAGGAGATGGGCAAGCAAGCCAGCCTGGAACTGCACGGTGCGGAAGTGGAACTCGATCATAATGTGCTGGACAGGATGACGGCACCACTTGAGCACATGCTGCGCAATGCCATAGACCATGGGTTGGAGAGCCCGCAACAGCGCGAACGCGCGGGCAAGCCGCCAATCGGTGTCATCCGCCTGTCGTTGCACCAGGAAAACAATGAGGTGATATTCGAGTTCAGCGATGACGGCGCCGGTATAAACCTCGCACGTCTGCGCCAGAAAGCCGTGGAGCTTGGCCTGCCTCAGCTGGATGAAAACGCGAGCGATGAGCAGGTCATGCAGCTGATTTCCACGCCCGGCCTGACTACCGCAACAGAGGTGTCGGAAGTGTCCGGGCGCGGTGTGGGCATGGATGTGGTGCGCAGCGAAATCACCGCCCTTGGCGGGCGAATCGAAGTGTCCTCGAAGCGGGGGAAAGGAACGCGTTTCATCAGCCATCTGCCGCGTACCCTGATGGCAATCCAGGCCTTGCTGGTGCGTGCCGGGCAAGCAGTTTATGCCATCCCGTCGGGCACGGTCGAACAGGTGCAGCAGGTAAAACCTGCGGCGCTGAAAGGCATCTACCGCCAGGGGCGGGTCGAGTGGAAGGGCAAGCCGTATCCCTTGCATTACCTGCCGCGCCTGCTGGGCAATGAGGAATGCGCGCCGGAAAGCCACCCCTACAACCGGGTGCTGCTGTTGCACAGCGGCGAACAAAGGCTGGCGGTGCACGTGGATGAACTCATCGGCAATCAGGAGGTGGTGGTCAAGAATATGGGCCCGCAATTGGCGCACCTGCCCGGTATTGCCGGGGCGACTGTGCTGGGCAACGGCAGCGTGGTGCTGGTTCTCAACCCGTGGCAGCTGGCGCAGCACATCCCGGGAGTGCGCAAAACTGCCAAAACCGCAGCGGTGGAACCAACGCCGGCTCCGCCGCTGGTGATGGTGGTGGATGATTCCCTCACCGTACGCAAAATCACCGGCCGCCTGCTTGCCCGTGCCGGGTACCAGGTGGTGACTGCCAAGGACGGTGTGGATGCGCTGGAACGACTCGGCGAAATCAATCCGGCCGTGATGTTGCTGGACATCGAAATGCCGCGCATGGACGGCTTCGAATTGACCAGGCGCTTGCGCCGCGACCCCGGAACCCGGCGCCTGCCCATCATCATGATCACCTCACGCATCGCCGAGAAGCACCGCGAGCACGCGTATGAACTGGGTGTCAATGCGTATCTCGGCAAGCCCTATCAGGAAGAAGATTTGCTGCGGCACATAGCCGCTATGGTCGCTGTACCTCTGGAAACCATCGATTAAGTCAAACGAAATTGTGAAGGCCGCTCCATGGGATTACAATAGCGCCCATGTCGCAACTCGATCTCAGCCACCATTTCATTATCGCCATGCCGTCCCTGGCGGATTCTGTCTTTGCCAAATCGCTCACCTACATTTGTGAGCACAACGAGCAGGGCGCGCTGGGCATCATCGTGAACCGCCCGATCAACCTCACCCTGGGCGAGCTGTTCGCGCAGATCAAGGTTCCCCTGGGTCAGGCCGAATATAAAAATCTGCCGGTGCATTTCGGTGGCCCGGTGCAGACCGAGCGCGGCTTCGTGTTGCACGACACTCAGGGGAATTGGCAGTCCACGCTGCGCATCAACGACAATCTGGCGCTGACCACCTCCAAGGATATTCTCGAAGCGGTCGGCGAAGGACTGGGGCCGCACAGCCTGCTGGTGACCCTGGGTTATGCCGGATGGGCGCAGGGGCAATTGGAGCATGAGCTGGCGCAAAATGCCTGGCTCAGCGTATCGGCCTCCGAACACATCCTGTTCGACCTCCCTGCGGAAGAGCGCCTGCCTGCCGCGATGGCGCTGCTGGGTGTGGACTATGCCTCACTCTCGGAGGATGCAGGGCATGCCTAGCAGGGTGTTGAAAAACTACTGCGAGGCGATGATGCAGTGTTGGGAACCGTCGAGAAATGCTCATTTACTATGTGTAAACTCCGCTTTCTCGCCGGTTTCCGCCTTGCCTGATCGCCTCTCGCTACGTTTTTCAACACCCTGTTAGCGCTGTACAGCAGGCGGAATGGTTTTGTTTGTGCGCGCCTCGCTATAATGCGACACTGCCGACGGAACAGGGCGGGCACGGCTGACACGGTGAAACCAGAATGGCGCAAGAGCAAGACAACGACGAACTGATCCTGGCTCAAGCGGAGCTGCGCGATTTCCAGCGCACGGTGTTGGCCTTGCGCCAGGAA
>JAGWMH010000004.1 GCA_028871775.1 Betaproteobacteria bacterium | reverse complement strand
GGGCAACCGAGCCAATCGAGCGCACCGAAATCCTGTGGATTACGATCGCAGGTTTATGGTGCCTTTTCATGTTTAGCTGGATGATTGCCTGGCACTGGATCGGCAACCAGAACATGGCCAATGAGGCATATAAAACCACTCCGGAAATTTATGCCAAAAAAGTCGAGGACTTTACCGCAAAATATACCGTGCGCCAGGATAAAAGCGATCCCAGCTTGCCGGTAGTGTCTCCGCCTCCCGGCAGCGATGTTTATCTGGCGGCGAGCCGCTGGCAATGGCGCCCGGTCGTGGAACTTCAGAAGGGTAAAACCTATCGCGTGCACATTTCCTCCCTGGATTGGGATCATGGCTTTTCCCTGCAGCCGGAAAACATCAATTTCCAGGCTTATCCCGGTTACGAGCAGGTGGTGACCATGACGCCCAACAAGTCTGGTCAATTTAGCATTGTATGTAATGAATTTTGCGGCATCGGCCACCACATGATGCTCGGCAGAATTTACGTAAAGGAGTAGGAAATGGCTATAACAACCGCACAATCCCCTTTCCGCACTGACCCGTTGACCGGTCTGCGCATTGACCTGACCGCCGCAACCCTGGTGAAAACCAATGCGGTGCTCGCCGTCGTGTTTTTGCTGGTCGGCGGAATTGCCGGCCTGCTGGTCGCCTTGACGCGCTGGCCGGCGGTGCACTTGCTGCCCGCCGAACTGTTCTACATGGCGCTTACCGTGCACGGTATTGTGGCGCTCATGGTGTGGATCATCTTTTTTGAAATAGCGGTGCTGTATTTCGTAGGCTCGACTATACTTAGCTGCCGGTTGGCGGCGCCAAAAATGGCCTGGACGCAAGTTGCCCTGATGACCATCGGTGCAGCCATGACTTTCGTCGCAATCCTGCAAGGCGATTCCAGCGTCATGATGACGTCCTATGTGCCGATGAACGCCGCCCCGCATTTTTACCTTGGCCTGATCCTGTTTGCGGTGGGTGCATTAATCGGCTGCGGCGTATTCTGGGGCACACTGGTGATCGCCGCGGAAGAGAAGACTTATGAGGGCTCGTTGCCGCTGACGGCATATGGCTGCATGGTAGCGACGGTTATCGCGGTTTTCACCATCGCTACCGGTGCCATTATCCTGATCCCGACGTTCCTGTGGTCGCTGGGGCTGATCAAGAGCATAGACCCGATGATGTATCGCGTGATCTGGTGGGCGTTCGGGCACTCGTCGCAGCAAATCAACGTGACTGCCCATATTACGATCTGGTACACGGTTGCCGCATTGGCATTTGGCGCCAAGCCGATGTCGGAAAAAGTGAGCCGTACCGCTTTCCTGCTGTATATTTGCTTCCTGCAGTTGGGTTCGGTGCACCACCTGTTGTCTGACCCTGGGTTGAGCTCAGCGTGGAAAATCTTCAACACCAGCTACATGATGTACCTGGCGGTGCTGGCCAGCCTGATCCACGGCCTGACCGTGCCCGGTGCGATCGAAGTAGCGCAACGCAGAAATGGCCTGAACAACGGCTTGTTCGAGTGGTTGCGCAAATGCCCGTGGGGTAATCCGGTGTTCTCCTGCACGATCCTGTCGATAATCGGTTTCGGTTTCATCGGCGGGATTACCGGGGTGGTGATGAGCGTGGAGCAGATCAACATGATCATCCACAACACCGTCTATGTGCCGGGGCATTTCCACGGCACGGTGGTGAGCGGTACCACGCTGGCCTTTATGGGTCTGACCTACTACCTGATCCCGGTGTTGTTTCAGCGCGAAGTTATTATGAAGCCGTTGGCAGCATTGCAACCATGGATGTTTGCCATCGGTACTGCGGTATTTGCGATTGCCCTGATGGGTGCGGGAACCTTGGGTGTGCCGCGCCGCCATTGGGATATCACTTTTGCCGGGCAGGCGCTGGGTTATGAATGGCCCGGTATGGCGCAGATGATGATGGCCGTCGGCGAGATGGGTGGCGTGCTGATGGTGCTGGGCGGCGCATCCTTTGTTGTGATTGTGGTAGGTTCGATCCTGATCGGCAAACCGGTTCCCGCGAATGCCAAGAATATCGTGCCACCTCCTGCCGATGCTGGCGGGCACAAGCAAATCGGTATGGGTGGCTTCGAAGCACCGGGTACCTTCGTCCTGGCCATGGTGCTGTTTGTAACCCTTGTGCTCTACTACTTCGTCAACTTCAAGTATCTGGCCACACTGTGGACGTTGGCCTGATGGGCGCAAGTTGACCTGAGGCGTGCCAAAACGGTGGGGGTTTCTTCTCCTGCCGTTTTGGAGTTAAAGGCACAAGGTGTGGATGTTTCACGCCCTACCACTTGGGGTTTTGTATATGGGAACAGCTATTAAACAAGTTGCCGATTTGTTCAAGCTGAGAATCGGTATCGTCATCAGCTTCACTGCACTGGCTGGTGTGGCGGTAACGCCGGGTTCGCTGGCTGGCTGGAAAATTGCGCTGCTTGGGATTGCGGTATTGATCTCCTCCGCCAGCGCGGGCGCATTCAATCAATTTGTCGAGCGGGACATTGATGTGCGCATGGCGCGCACCAGCAAGCGCCCCTTTGTCACCGGCACGCTCAAGCACGGCCCGTTCTGGCTGTGCGTGATTCTATTCATGCTGGCAGGATCGGTATCGGCGGCGATGTTGGCGCTCAATTCCGTTTCGGCACTGTTCGTGTTTTTGGGGGCGTTTTTCTATGCGGTGGTTTACACGGTGTGGCTGAAACGCCGCACCTGGATGAACATCGTGATTGGCGGGTTGGCAGGCAGTTTCGCGGTGCTGGCCGGAGCTGCTGCGGTCAACCCGCAGCTAGGCTCGCAAGCGCTGATTCTGGCGGCAATATTGTTTTTATGGACGCCGCCGCATTTCTGGAGCCTGGCGATCGCCTATCACAAGGATTACGATGCCGCAAAGGTGCCCATGTTGCCGGTGGTGGTGGGTGACGAACGCGCTGCACGTGTTATTTTTGGCAGCACCCTGCTGCTGGTGGCGACTTCGCTGATGCCGGTGTTTTACGGCATGGGGTGGGTTTACTTCATCGGTGCGGCGAGCGGTGGTGCGTATTTTCTGGTGAAAAGCGTACAGTTGATGCGCGCGCCAAATCGTGCAACAGCGATGTCATGCTTCCATGCATCACTCATGCAATTGAGTTTATTGCTGACCGCAGCGATGATAGACGCATCTTTGTAACTTTGCCGATGCGCCTATTGCTGATGTTGGGCCTGTTGGGGATGGCGGGAGCGGTGTTTGCCTCAGAGGGAAACGCTCAATCCGCAGCACCTGTCAAATTCGATCAAAAATCCGCATTGCAATTCAGCCAAAGTGTAGTCGGCAAGCAGGCAGGCGACTACACCTTGCTTGACCGCAATAGTCAGCCGGTCAGGCTTTCCAGTTATCGCGGCAAACCGGTGCTGGTGAGCTTTATTTACACCGGCTGCTCGGAAGTCTGTCCCGTCACCACGCAGTTTCTTGCCAAGGCAGTCAAATACATGCAGGACGCTCTCGGTGCTGACAGTTTCCAGGTGTTGACTGTCGGCTTCAATGCGCCTTGGGATTCGCCGCAGGCGATGCGCGATTTTGCTTCACGGCAAAACATCAAGTTGCCGCACTGGGAATTTTTGAGTGCAGATGCGGTTACGATGCAAAACTTTACGCGTGATCTGGGATTCAGTTACGCCTATTCGGTCACAGGTTTCGATCATATTTCCCAACTCACCTTGCTTGACCAGGAGGGCAAGATCTATCGCCAGGTATATGGCGACAACTTCGAACTGCCGCAGATGGGCGAGCCGTTAAAAAAACTGGTGGGCAATGTGCAAACCCAGTATCCGGGTTGGGAAGGCTTGAGCAACCGTATCCGCTTGTTCTGTACTGTTTACGACCCTAAAACAGGAACCTATACTACCGATTATTCGTTTTTTGTCAGCATGTTTATCAGTGTGGTGATGATTTATGCCCTTGCCGCCTGGCTGATCCGTGAGTGGCGCCGCGTCCTGCGCCGCAAACCTCCCAATGCCAGCGAGATCGTTTGAAATAAAACCACCCCAGCCATCCTGCGCCCCTTCTAAGTTCATGCAGGTTGTGCAATCATAGTTGTTTTGTTCGATGCTATGACTCGTGTTTGTGAGGGGCAAAACAATAATTGCAACCAGGGAAATCAGCTGGCATAATATTAATAGATGTATTATTAATACATCTTTTATAAAATATTTAATATGAGGTGGATATGATCCGGCTGATACAGCGCATAGGGCAGAACCTGTTGCTGCGGGTGGAAAAAGGATTCAATGCAATCTTCGGTCCTGAGCTGAACCCGCTATATCAGCTCGGAGCCATCACGTTTTTCCTGTTTTGGGTGGTATTGGGGAGCGGATTTTATCTTTACGCGTTCTACCGCACCGGAGTAAACGAGGCGTATTCCTCGGTCGATAAGATTACCCATGAGCAATGGTATCTGGGCGGCATCATGCGCAGCCTGCACCGTTATGCCTCGGATGGTATGGTGGTTTTGGTGCTGGCGCATATGGCGCGCAATTTTGTGATGAATCGGTTGAGCGGATTCCGTGCCTTTTCCTGGATTACCGGCATCGTGCTTCTGCTGCTGTTGATTATTTCCGGCATCAATGGTTACTGGCTGGTATGGGACAAGCTTGCGCAATTCGTTGCCGTGGCCAGCACGGAATTCCTGGACTGGCTGCCGGTATTTGTCTCACCCCTGGTGCGCAATTTCCTGACCCCGGACAGCATCAATGACCGTTTTTTCTCGCTGCTGTCTTTTGCGCACTTGGGCATCCCGCTCGGGATGCTGATTTTCATCATGGTCCACACCCAGCGGGTGAGCAAAGCAAGGACTCAGCCTTCGAGGCAGCTGGCGATTGGGCTAGGGCTTACACTGCTGGCGCTGGCCCTGGTTAAGCCGGCGTTGAGCCAGGGGGGGCAGGCTGACCTGAGCACGGTTGCCTTGCAAATCAAGCTGGACTGGTTTTTCATGGCCATCTATCCGCTGATGTATACCTGGACGCCGGGCCAGCTGTGGGCGCTGGTCGGCGGCTTCCTGGCCTTTCTCCTGCTGCTACCGTTGCTGGCGCGCACCAAACGCTTGAAGGAAGGTTACCAGATCACCACCGCACCGAGCATGCGCACCTTTGCCGCCAAACCGGATGAGACTGTGTTGGAGGCGGCGTTGCGTCAGGATGTCCATTTGCCATACACCTGCCGCGATGGCGCCTGCGGGAATTGCAAGGGCACCATTCTGCACGGGGCCGTGGATTATGGCGTGTATCAGCACGACGCCTTGAGTGAGCAGGAAAAACAGGCAGGCAAGGCCCTGTTTTGCTGTGCCAAGCCGTTGTCCGATCTGGAAATCGAGTATTACGAAAACGAAACACTGAAACAAGTTCCGGTGAAGGTCATGCAGTGCCATGTGCATAATATGGTGCGTGCCACACCGGATGTAATGATCTTGTATTTAAAATTTCCACAGGGCAAGAAACTGCAATTTCTTGCCGGCCAATATTTCGATATCCTGCTGGAGGATGGTGCACGCAGGAGCTTTTCGTTTGCCAACGCACCGTACGATGACGAGTTTATCCAATTGCACGTCCGTCTTATTCCAGGTGGACGATTCACCACACATGTGTTCACGCAAATGAAAGTAGGCGACGAACTGAACATCGAAGGCCCGCTTGGCACTTTTTTCCTGCACGAGGAAAGTGACAAGCCGATAATTTTTGTGGCCGGCGCTACCGGCTTCGCACCAGTAAAAAGTATGCTGGATCAAGCTTTCCACACCGGTTCCAAGCGCCGTATGCTGTTATATTGGGGGGTACGAATGCGCAAGGATTTGTATATGGCCGATTTGCCGGAGCGCTGGCAACGAGAGCATGACAATTTTACCTTTATCCCGGTGCTGTCCGAAGCGTCACCGGAGGATAACTGGCAGGGGCGCACCGGCTTGGTACACGAAGCCATTTTGCAGGATTTTCCCGATTTGAGCGGCTTCCAGATTTACTCCTGTGGCTCGTTGCAAATGGTGCAGGCGGCGCGTCCGGCTTTTGTTGCGCAGGGTTTGCCTGAAAACGCGTGTTTTTCGGACGCCTTCCTGCTGCCTGCGCATAAAGCAGCGCAACCCGCTGCGGAGGCGCAACCATGAGCCAGCCGCTGAAATATCTGGGGCAAGGATTAGCCTACGCGTTGTTCGCCATGGTGTTGGGGTATTTTTCCACTTCACCCGAGTACACGCACCTGCCGGCGGATTACGCGCTGGTCAAGCTGAGCTTCAACCATGCTGCCCAGCGCAAAAAGCCGTGCCACGAGCGCACCGACGCGGAACTGGCCAAACTGCCACCCAATATGCGGATCCGCAAGGACTGCCCGCGCGAGCGCTCCGACGTGGTGGTGGAGTTGGAGATGGACGGCAAGCAGTTGTACCATGTCGTGCTACACCCGCCGGGCCTGTCGCATGACGGTGCCGCTTCAATATATCGCCGTCTGCTGGTGCCAGCAGGCACCCATCGTTTTGTGGCGCGCCTGAAGGATAAGGAAGAGGGCGATTTCAGCTTTGTGCGCGAGGAAAACATTACTCTTGCCGCCGGCAGGGTAATGGTGATTGATTTCAAGGCCGACGTTCCAGGTGCTCCCGGCTTTATTTTTAAGAATTAGGACAGCATGACTATTTCCGCGGAAGCGAATTCTCTTTACGGTGCGCCGCAGGATGTTGGCGGTGTGTATGCATTGCCCACGCCGCATCAAGCCAGTCAGCGCTTGGCCGCCGGCTGGTTGTGGCTGAGCTTTTCCGCCCTGGTGGGCGCAGGTTTATTCGCTCTGCTGGTAGTGATGGCGCGCACGCCTTACGTGTCTGAAATATTTCCCACGGTGGATTTCTTCCGCAGCGCTCTGGTGGTGCACGTGGATTTGTCGGTGCTATTGTGGTTTTTTGCTTTCGCCGGTGTGCTGTGGGGTGCGGCCTCCCCGCCCAGGTTGCTGCCGCTTGGCTGGGTAGCGCTGCTGCTGGCGGTGGCGGGTGTGCTGGTGGTTGTAGTATCACCGTTTGTCAGCACTGGCGGGCCGCTCATGAACAACTACATTCCGGTGCTGGAAAACCGGGTGTTTCTCACAGGGCTGTTTCTATTTGGCTGCGGTATCGGCCTGCTCGCCTTGCGTGCGCTGCTGACGATTCCCCTTACCGGATTCGGTGCAAATAAAAATGGCGGCATACTTTGTTTCGGCCTGTACACCGCTGCGGTGGCGACGATGATGGCGCTCATCGCCTTTTCCTGGGCTTATGCCACCATTCCGGCTATTGTGCGCGGCCTGCCTTATTATGAGGCGCTGTTCTGGGGTGGCGGCCATGTGATGCAATTCGCCTATACCCTGCTGATGCTGGTGGGGTGGTTGTGGCTGGCAACCGAATGTGGCGCTCAGCTGCCATTGACTCCCCGCATATCGCTGGTGCTGTTTGCCATCGGAGTTGCGCCAGTGCTGTTTACGCCGTTGATTTATGCTCTATACGAGACCAATAGCGGCGACAACATGGAGATGTTCATCAAGATGATGAAAGTCGGCGGCAGCCTGGCGGCAATGCCGATTGGGTTGGCGGTGGCGTTTGCAGTGTGGAAGCGCGGCTATCCGGATCCTGCAGCGCGCCCGCTGTTCGCTGCCCTGGTGTGCTCGATGGCATTGTTCGCCGTGGGTGGTGGCATCAGCTTGATGATCAAGGACAGCAACACCATCATCACTGCCCACTACCACGGCACCGGTGGCGCTGTTAGCCTCGCCTTCATGGGGCTGGCTTTTGTGCTGCTGCCCAAACTGGGATTCCGCGCGCCTGATTTGAAGCTTGCCCTTTGGCAGCCCTATGTGTACGGCGGCGGGCAATTGCTGCACATCATCGGGCTGCTGTGGTCGGGCGGGTACGGCGTGCAGCGCAAGGTCGCGGGGGCAGAGCAGAATCTGCACAGCTTCGGGCAGGTCGCGGGAATGGGATTGATGGGAATAGGCGGCTTGATCGCCGTGATCGGTGGTCTGATGTTCCTGGTGGTGGTGTTCCGCGCGATGAGGGGGCGAACCCATTAGCGCCTCAGGCGGCCGCTGCTCGCGCCCTTCGGTTTCGTAGCACTCGCTACGATTCCTCTGGTATTAACAGCAACAAAGTTTGCATATGCGCAAATATCTACAAAACCTGTTGCTGCGCCTGGAAAACGTATTCAACGCGCCGTTCGGCCAGGCACAAAATCCCTGGTACCACCTCGGCGCGATCACCTTTTTCCTGTTCTGGACCGTGGTGGCAAGCGGGATTTATCTCTACGCCTTTTACAGAACCGGGGTGGCGGAGGCATACCAGTCGGTAGAACGCCTTACCCACGATCAATGGTACGCCGGCGGCGTAATACGCAGCCTGCACCGCTATGCTTCCGATGGCATGGTGGTGACGATGCTGCTGCATCTGTTGCGTAATTTTATTACCGGTCGCTTCCACAGCTTCCGCTGGTTTTCCTGGGTGAGCGGGGTGCTGCTGATCTGGCTGGTCTACATTTGCGGCATCAACGGCTACTGGATGGTGTGGGACAGGCTGGCGCAGTTCATCGCGGTGGGTACTGCCGAGTGGTTCGACTGGCTCCCGCTGTTCAGCCAGCCGCTGGCGCGCAATTTTCTCGCGCAAGACGATGTCAATGACCGCTTCTTTACACTGCTGTCGTTTGGCCACATCACCATTCCGCTGGTACTGCTGCTGTTCATGTGGATACATACCAAGCGCATGAACCATGCCGAAACCAACCCGCCCCTGCGCCTTGCGGCCGGCACGCTGCTGGCGCTGCTGGTGCTGGCGCTGATCAAGCCGGCGTTGAGCCATGCGCACGCCGATCTGGCGCTGGCGCCCGGAGTGATCCGGCTCGACTGGTTCTATCTGGCGCCGTATCCGCTGCTTTATATCTGGTCGCCTGGCGCGGTGTGGGCGCTGGTTGGCGGGATCACCCTGCTGTTGCTTTCGGTGCCGTGGTTTCTCAAGCCGCGCACCCGTCCTGCGGTGGCAGAGGTGCATCTGGACAATTGCAACGGTTGTTCAAACTGTGCTGAAGACTGCCCCTACTCGGCCATTATGATGCGCCCGCGCCAGGACGGCAGGCCGTATGCATTACAGCCGGTGGTGGATCCCAATTTGTGCGCGAGCTGCGGCATTTGCACCGGTGCTTGCCCTTACTCGATGCCGTTTCGTAGCGACGAACTGGTGAGCGGCATCGAGCTGCCGGGTCATGAGTTGGCGCAGCTGCGTGCCGATGTTGATCGAGCGCTGGCAGGGTTGCGCGGCGACGTGCGCGTTATGGTGTTTGGCTGCAACTGCGCCTGCGATGTGCGCGCGTTGCAGTCGGAGGGAGTGGCGGCGCTCTCGCTCCCCTGCGTCGGCATGCTGCCTCCGGCATTTATCGACTATGTGCTGCGCGATGCACGTGTCGATGGAGTGATGGTCGCCGGTTGCCGTGAAGGGGATTGCCAATACCGGCTTGGCATCCGCTGGACAAAGCTGCGCCTGGCACGCCAGCGGCTACCGCATTTGCGCCGCCGCGTGCCGCTCCAGCGCATCGAATACTGCTGGGCCGGGGTACAGGATGATGAGCGGGCACGCGCAACGCTTGCTGCCCTGCGTGCGCGGATCGCGCAACTGCCGCAGGAAACCGTTTTGGAAGATGATGCGCGGGGGCATCAGCTCAAGCCCGGCGACAAAAACTAACCCGGTTAGCGCCTGCGCAGCCGGTAGCCAAGCGTCACCAGAATGAGCAGCAGGAACGCCGCCGTGGCGTTATGCATCAGCACGAGGAAGAGCGGCAGTCTGTATGCCACGATGCCGATCCCCAGAGCAACCTGCAGCATGAGCGCAGCGATCAGCAGCATGCCGCTGCGCCGCAGATTTTCCCGGATCAGGCAGACACCCAGCCAGGCGAGGTAACAAAACACCAGCAGTGCGGAGAAACGGTGCGTCATGTGCAAGGTCTGCTGCGCTTCGCCAGGGATGAAACTGCTGCCCTGCGCCACATTCAATACCCGAAACGGATTGAAGGCCCCCGACGACGCGTGCTGCAGCCAACTGTCGCAGCCGGATGGGCCAGTGCAGCTCAAGGCAGCAAAATTCGCGCTGACCATGCCACCCAGCGCTATTTGTGCCACGAGCAGCCCCAGCCCCAGCGATACCTGCCAGCGCAAACGGGAAGAGGCAGCGTATTGGGGCGTGTATCCGAGATGTAATCGCCACAGCAGCGCCAGCATCCCAAAACCGCCGAGCAGGTTGCCGAGCGCAACCGCCGGCAAGTGCGCGTCGTGCGTCAATTTGCCGAGCGCCGCGAGAAAAGCAGTCAGCCCCAATAACGCCAGCGCAGGCGGAAAATCGCCGGGCGCCACACGGCGGCGACGCCAGGCGAGTGAGGCGATGGCGAGGACGGTAAACCCCATGGTGCTTGCCGCAATGCGGTGAGTGGTATTTATCCAGCCCGGATGGGGAGGAGCAACACCAGCCAGATTGCGCCCATAACACGCGGGCCAGTCGGAGCAGCCCAAACCGGCGCCAGACAGGCGCATATGTGCGCTCAGCAGGATGATTACAGCCATCAACGCGAAGGTGAGCAGCACCAGGCCGTGGAATGCACGATTGCTGTCTGTCATAATGAATTCAGAAAAACAACAAGGGAAGTTTTGTCTGGATAGGGCAAGCCGGAATGGCTGTTGCTATAAAACTAATTCGGGCTGGATCGCTTTTCAAGGATTAAGGAAGGTGATTATTTGGGAAGTGGTTACCGCAAGAATCGAGATGATCACCAGGAAAATCAGGCTGCGGTATTTGAAGCGGCTGCCGTAGGCGTTCTCAAGACGGTCAAGCAGCCAGTCTGAGATGAAATAAAGGCCAATGGCGATCAGGGTGTAATAAAGGTAAGCCATGAATTATAAATACCCGTCAGTACGCTGTCCTCTTAGACATCGAGAGGTTGCGCAATAAGAAATACGGAGCCTTTTTTTCGTTGCTTGACACAAGTTGCCGGAAACAGCTGCTTGTCCACACTATGCCACGCAAAAAAGACAATGGCGCACCGGGAAAACAGTACGCCACGTGTCCGGTTATGCAGTTGCGAAAAACGCTCGCTGAATTGGTTCGCACGCTATCACATCGAAAGTATCCAGCCCACTGTTGTTTTCAGTTCCTCATCGGAAATCTTGCCTCTGTTCGCCGGCATCGGCATTTTACCCCATACACCGGAACCGCCTCCCATCACTTTTTTGATCAGCCTGGCTTCGGCGCCGACGTCACCCTTATATTTTGCGGCCACATCCTTAAAAGCAGGCCCGACAAGCTTCTTATCCACGGCGTGGCAGCTCATGCAACCGGCCCTTCTTGCGTTTTCCAATCCGTCGGCAATCACCGGTGTACTGAGGCAACAAGCGGTAATTCCCGCAATGATCAAAACCCTTTTCATTTTATTTCTCCACGAGGTAAATAATTCTGATGACAGTTGGTAAGCCAGCCCATTTCAGCTACGAACATTTTGTGGCAAAACAACCATGTATTGGTTGATACAAGTCAAATTTCGACAGGTCAGCGCTAGCGGAAACATTTGCTCTCGATGATATGTTCTGGGAGCGGGAAATGGCAGGGCGGCAACCGTGACAACTACGACCGGGGCAACCAGGCAAGACAAGCAAACTGCTTACCCGTTCCCTCTAACGTATGGTGCTGCTTTGCGTTGACATTATTTTTTGAATATAACTGCTAGAGGAGCTGCTGCGGCGGGCCGACGATGGTTTGCAATCCCGACAGATTGTTCAGTTCCACCGATTTTTTGCGTATGCTGATCAGCCCGAGCCCCTGAAAGTGCGAGAGTGTGCGGCTGACCGTTTCCAGTTTCATGCCGAGGTAGCTGCCGATTTCCTGGCGTGTCATGCGCAAATGAAATGAGGTAGGTGAGTAGCCGCGTGTGGCATAGCGTTGCGACAGGTTGAGCAGAAAGACAGCCAGACGTTCCTCCGCGCGCATCGAACCGAGCAGCAGCATGATGCCCTGGTCGCGCACGATTTCGCGGCTCAGGATGCGGTGCAGGTGGCGTTGCAGCGAGGGTAATTTGCGGCTGAGCTCTTCCAGCCGGCCAAAGGGGATTTCGCATACTTCACTGTCTTCCAGGGCGATTGCGTCACAGGCATGTGCGTCGCTGCTGATGGCATCCATCCCGATGATTTCTCCGGCCATTTGGAAGCCAGTGACCTGCTCGCGCCCATCTTCATGCAGCACCTGGGTTTTGAAAAAACCGGTACGAATGGCATATAGCGCCTGGAATTTCGCGCCGCTGCGGTATAGGTAATCGCCGCGCTGGTATGCGTGTTTCAGGCTGATTAAATCGTCCACCTGTTCCATATCCGCAATGCTGAGTTTCATGGGCAGACATAACTCACGCAGATTGCAGCCGGAACAGGCGACTCTTAATGGGGTCAAAGTGACGGACTTTTGCACGTTTTCCTTGAGTTTGGGCCGCATGACTTTTACGGGCACATTATGACAGGGATTTTGACCTATATCAAACGCACACTATGGCTTGCCAGCATAATTTAACAACCTATTGAATCAGCGGAATGACGAATGTCCTCAAGTATAAAAGCATCATCCGAATTAGAAGTTGATCTGGAGTTGATCCGCAGGCTGGACAAGAACGGCCCGCGATATACCTCTTATCCCACTGCCGACCGTTTTGTCGAGGCGTTCAACGCCGAGAGCTACCGCAGTTGGATGGCCAAGCGCGAGATCGGCGGCATCAACCGCCCGCTGTCATTGTATGTGCACCTTCCATTCTGCAATACACTGTGTTTTTACTGCGCCTGCAACAAGATAATAACCAAGGATCGCAGCAAGGCAGAAACGTACGTACGCTACCTGATCAAGGAGCTGGACATGCAGGTTGCCTTGCTGGGCGAGGGGCAGCGCGTCGAGCAGCTGCATTGGGGTGGCGGCACTCCAACCTTTTTGAGCGACGACCTGATGCGCGAATTAATGGGCGCTATCCGCAAGCATTTCAAGCTGGTGGAAAATGGCGAGTATTCCATTGAAATCGACCCGCGCAAGGTCAGCGACCAGACCATTACCTTGCTTGGCGAATTGGGCTTCAATCGTATCAGCATCGGCGTGCAGGACTTCGATCCGCAGGTGCAGCGCGCGGTAAATCGTATTCAGAGTGAGGCAGAAACGCTGCAGGTAATCCGTGCGGCGCGCGCCAACAATTTCAAATCCATCAGTCTCGATCTTATTTACGGGTTGCCCAAGCAGACCCTTGAGGGGTTTAAGGCCACCCTGGAGAAGGTGGTTGCCGCCAATCCGGATCGCCTGTCCATCTACAACTATGCGCACATGCCCACCATTTTCAAACCCCAGCGCCGCATCCACGAGGAAGACTTGCCCGCGCCGCAGGTCAAGCTGGACATCCTCAGCCTGGCAGTCAGGATGCTGACGGATGCCGGCTATATATACATCGGCATGGATCACTTTGCCAAGCCGGACGATGAACTGGCGATAGCACAGCGCCAGGGCAGGCTGCACCGCAATTTTCAGGGTTATTCCACGCATTCCGATTGCGACCTGGTGGCGATAGGGGTGAGTTCAATCGGCAAGATTGGCCCCACCTACAGCCAGAACTTCCGCGAACTGGAAGACTACTATGACGCGCTCGACCGTGACGAATTGCCCATCATGCGCGGTATGGAGCTGAATGCCGACGATCTGGTGCGCCGCGCCATCATCCAGGCCTTGATGTGCCATTTCGAGATTTCCAAGGAATCCTTCAATATCGCCTACCTCATCGACTTCGACCACTACTTCGCCACCGAACTCGGTGAGTTGAAGGAATACGAACGCGAAGGGCTGCTCAAACTCAGGCCGGACTGGATCAGTGTCACACCCAAGGGGCGCATGTTAATCCGCAAC
Source organism: Betaproteobacteria bacterium (assembly GCA_028871775.1). Taxonomy (GTDB): domain Bacteria; phylum Pseudomonadota; class Gammaproteobacteria; order Burkholderiales; family Gallionellaceae; genus CAITJF01. The sequence continues at coordinate 6,239 of JAGWMH010000004.1, read as the reverse complement.
ATCTGCATGGTTTTCGACAAATATCTACGCACGAGACAGGAACATGCCAGCTATTCCAAGGTAATATAGCGACTTGGTTCAGTATTAAGGATGGCAATGAAATGCGTGGATGATTTCCGCTTGCGCTTCGGCAAGCAGGAACTGGTGCCGATCGTGATTGGCGGGATGGGCGTGGATATCTCGACCGCCGATCTTGCGCTGGAGGCTGCGCGTTTGGGTGGTATCGGCCACATTTCCGATGCCATGCTGCCCACTGTTACGGATCGGCGCTACGACACCGATTTCGTCAAAGACAAACTCCAGCAGTACAAATACAACCTCGACAACCCGAACAAGTCCGCGGTGAAATTTGATCTCGGCCAGGTTGCCGAGGCCACGCGCCTGCATGTGAGCCATGCCATGGAAGCCAAGCGCGGCGAGGGCATGATTTTCATCAACTGCATGGAAAAGCTCACCATGAACGCGCCGCGCGAAACCCTTGCCGTGCGCCTGCGCAGCGCGCTGGATGCCGGCATAGACGGCATCACGCTGGCCGCAGGGCTGCATCTGGGGTCGTTTGCACTGATAGAAGACCATCCGCGTTTCCGCGATGCCAAGCTCGGCATCATCGTTTCCTCGCTGCGCGCGCTGCAACTGTTTCTGCGCAAGAATGCCAGAACCAATCGCCTGCCGGATTATATCGTGGTGGAAGGCCCGCTGGCCGGCGGCCATCTGGGTTTCGGCATGGACTGGGCAAAATACGATTTGCGCACCATCGTGAACGAGATCCACCAGTATCTGCAAACCGAGCATCTGGATATTCCGCTCATTCCCGCCGGGGGGATATTCACCGGCAGCGATGCCGTATCTTTCCTCGAGGAAGGCGCGGCAGCGGTGCAGGTGGCGACGCGTTTTACTGTGGCGCATGAATGCGGCCTGCCGCGGGACGTGATGCAGGAATATTTCAAGGCCGGCGAAGACGATATCGTGGTCAACACCATCTCGCCCACCGGCTATCCGATGCGCATGCTGAAAAACACGCCGGCCATCGGCTCGGGCATCCGCCCCGGCTGCGAGTCCTACGGCTACCTGCTCGACGCCAGCGGCAACTGCGCCTACATTGATGCCTACAACCGCGAAGTGGCGGCGCATCCGGGCGCGAAAAATATCTCCGTGATGGACAAGACCTGCCTGTGCACCCACATGCGCAACTACAAGTGCTGGACCTGCGGACACTATACCTACCGGCTCAAGGACACCACGCGCCGCTTGCCTGACGGCAGCTACCAGGTTCTCAGCGCGGAGCATATATTTCACGATTACCAGTTCAGCACCGACAACAAGATTGCTTTGCCGGATTAGCCGCATGCCTAGCATGCACGCGCGGTAAGTCCGCGCAAATGCTTTGCCCGAGCCAGCTGACATCTCGCTCGGCATTCAGCAGGTTTGGGTTTCGTTTATAATCGCCCCATCACTTTCAAGAAGTGGCGCCATGAATAAATTCCTCAAATATGGTTTGCTGGGCGTGGCCGGTGCCGGCGTGCTGGCGGCGGCAGGTGTGGTTTATATCGCCGCGACTTTCAATCCCAACGACTACAAGGCGCAGATCATCCAGGCCGTGAAGGACAAGAAGCAGCGCACCCTCAGGCTGGATGGCGACATCAAGCTGACTTTCTTCCCCAGCATCGGCGCCAATCTCGGCAAGGCTTCCCTGTCCGAATTCAGGAGCGCAAAGGAATTCGCCGCAATTGATAGTGCCCATATCTCGCTGGCGCTGCTGCCGCTGTTTTCCAGGCAGGTGGTGGTGAACGAGGTGGTGGTCAGCGGCCTGAAGGTTACGCTGATGAAGCTGAAAAACGGCAAGACCAATATTGAAGACCTGCTGGACAAGGGGGAGGGCAAGGAAGCAGGCAAGGCAGGAAGCAAGGCGGAAGATACGCAGGTGAAATTCAACATCGCCTCGGTGCGCGTGGAAAAGACCGGTCTGGATTACCGCGATGAAACCAGCGGCGCACACTATGCGCTGAAAGACATCAATCTCAAGACCAGCCGTGTCGCCAACGGCGTGCCATGCAAGATTGATTTCGCGGCGGTGATTCAAGCCAGCCAACCCAGGCTGGACCTGGCCACACAGCTGAAAACCACGCTCACTTTCGATCTGGAGAAACAAGCCTACCGTCTGGAAGGGCTGGACTTGCAGGCCAAAGGTGCGGCGCCGGGCATTGACAATCTTGCGGCCAGCCTTTCATCGCCCATGCTGGAAGGCAATGCAAAATCGTTCAAGACCAGTTCGCTGACATTGGGACTGGACATGAAACAACCGGAGCAGGCGTTCAAGGTGAAGCTGACATCGCCTGTGAATGGCAACCTTGAGATACCGCAATTCAACCTGTCCGATCTCACGGTTGCGGTGAATGCCACGGGTGACAAGCTGCCGAACAAATCGGTCAGCAGCGAGATGAAGGGCAGCGTGCAGGTGGACGCCGGACGGCAAAGCGTGCAGGTCAATCTTGCGGGCGGCTTGCTGCAAAGCAAGGTGAAGGCCAAAGTGGCGCTGAACGGTTTTTCCAACCCCGCCATCCGCTTCGATGTGGACGTGGATCAGTTCGATGCCGATTTGTACCTGCCGAAGAAACCCGAGGGCGCCCCCGCCAAGTCCGGTGCTGCGGCAGCGGAGCAACCGCTGGACCTTTCCGCTCTGAGGAAACTCAATCTGGATGGCAACCTGCGCATCGGCACGCTCAAGGTCGCCAATATAAAATCGTCGCAACTGCGCCTCGGTATGAAGGCGCACAATGGAGTGCTCGACATCAACCCGCTGTCCGCTGATCTGTATCAGGGCAGCATGAATGGCAGCGCCACGGTGAATGCCGCACCAGCCAAACCGGGCTTCGCCATCAACGAAAATCTCAGCGGCATCAACATCGCGCCGTTGCTCAAGGATGCCGCCAACTTCGACATGCTGGAAGGCAAGGGCAATGTATCGCTCAACCTCAACACGCAGGGCGATACCGTAACCGCGCTCAAGCAGGCACTCAATGGCAACATGGCGCTGAACCTGGCGGATGGTGCGGTCAAGGGCATCAACATTGCCAAGGCGCTGCGCAGCGCGCAGGGCATGCTGGGCAAGGGCGGTGCGGCGCAGACCCAGGCGGCCAACAAGGACGAAAAGACCGACTTCAGCGAGCTCAAGGCCAGCTTCAAGGTAAACAACGGCGTGGCGCACAACGATGATCTCTCGCTGAAGTCGCCGCTGCTGCGCCTTTCCGGCAACGGCGACATCAACATCGGCAACGACAGCATCAACTACCTGGCCAAGGCCACGCTGGCGAAAACGCTGGAAGGGCAGGGCGGCAGGGACAGCGTCGGCGGCATCACCGTGCCGGTGCATTTGAGCGGGCCATTTACCGACCTCAAATACACACTGGATTTCGGCGCGATAGTCAGCGAGGCAGCGAAGCAGAAGGTCGAGACCAAGAAGGAAGAGGTGAAAGGCAGGCTGCTGGATCAGCTCAAGGGGGGTCTCAAGGGCCTGTTTAAATAAATATCGTCGGGGCGCGATTAATTGCGCCCGCACAGAGCAACCCATCCATGGGTGATTTTGCAACGCGCCTCATACGCTGGCAACGCCAGCATGGCCGCCACGGCCTGCCGTGGCAGGGTGCGGATGCCTACAGCGTGTGGCTGTCCGAGATCATGCTGCAGCAGACCCAGGTTGCCACCGTCATCCCCTATTACCGGCGTTTCACAACAAGCTTCCCGGATATCGCCACACTGGCGGCGGCGAATGAAGACGACGTGCTGGCGCATTGGAGCGGGTTGGGTTATTACTCGCGTGCGCGAAATTTGCACCGTGCAGCGCAGCTCATCATGCAGCAACATGGCGGAGCATTTCCGCATCACTACGACGAAATCCTTGCACTGCCCGGCATCGGCCGTTCCACCGCCGCCGCCATCTGTGCCCTGGCGTTCCATGAGCGGCGCGCGATTCTCGATGGCAATGTCAAACGCGTGCTGGCGCGCTACTGCGCCATCGAAGGTTATACCGGCGAGAAAAAAATCGAACTGCACCTGTGGCAGCAGGCCGAAACACTGTTGCCAATGCGCGACATGGCGACTTACACGCAAGGCCTGATGGACTTGGGCGCAACAGTCTGCATGCGCAGCAAACCGCGATGCGTCCTTTGCCCGTTACGGAAGGGCTGTGCGGCATATCAAAGTGGACGTGTCGCGCAACTGCCCACCCCGCGCCCACGCAAAACACTGCCGGAAAAACACAGCATCTTCCTGCTGCTGCTCAACGGCTCCGACATCCTGCTGGAGAAGCGCCCGGGCAGCGGCATCTGGGGCGGCCTGTGGTGCCCGCCGCAAGCGGAAGGCGGGGAGAATATTTCCGCCTACTGCATGCAGCGCTTCGGTGTGGATGCGGCGCAGGCGGTGGCGCTGCCGGAGTTTACGCATACCTTCACCCATTTCAAATTGCATATCACGCCGCTGCTGGTGCAGGTCACGCACAAACCCGCGCAGATGGAGGAGCCGGGCAGGGTGTGGCTGGACATGGAGGATGCCTTGCGCGCCGCCATTCCCACGCCGGTGCGCAAGCTGATCGAGAAGATTGAAACCGCCCGGGGAAGAAGCACGGATCAAGAATAACTAAGGAAACGCTGTGAACAAGCACAAGGCCATCATTGCGAGCGGCCTTCAGCCGCGAGCGAAGCGTGGCGGGAAGCAATCCAGAAAGCATCAAGGATCACATAATTGTGGATCGCCACGTCCCGCCACGCTTCGCTCGCGGCTAAAGGCGCTCCTCGCGATGACATGCTTATTCGGCGCTTCCCTAAGTCATGTATTCTTCAAAATCTCTGATCGTCGCACTTCAAGCTTGATCCAGCGATTTTTTACTTTGCTATTTTCGCGCTATTATGTGCGCAATTTGATAATGCCGTGCCGCACCGATGAGTATATTCAAAATTCTTCAGTTCAATATGCAGTTCGGCCAAAGCTGGGACGATGCGGACCCCGACCATGCGCCCGTCAACCTCGAGCTGACCATCTCGGAAATTCTCAGCCACGATGCCGATGTTGTGATGCTGCAAGAGGTAGAGCACGCCCTTCCCGGCGGCGTGCAGCTCCATCCGCCACCTAATTACACCCGGCTGAGCGCGGCACTCAAAGGCTACCACAGCCATTTCTCATATCCGAAAGCCGACCCGCGCGAATTGCCTTTCGGCATAGGACTGGCCATTTTCTCAAAGACGCCATTGCGTGATGCCTTCCGCTACGATCTGCCCTCATCGCCTATCATGTTCGAATTTCAGGGTGAAAAAAGAACGCCTACCGACCGCCTTCTTATTGGCGCAAAAACCACGCTTGCCGGCCGCGAACTCCAGCTCCTCAATACCCATCTTCTGGCATATTTCATGCTCAAGTCATCAAGTGAAAGTCATATTGAACAGCGCCAGCTCGTCGTCGAGCTGTTGCGCCGTTCTGACGGCCCTACATTGCTCAGTGGAGATTTCAATGTCAGCAAGTACGACTCGCTGGTTCGGCAGTTTGCCGAAACCGGTTATCAGACCGTGCAGACGAAAGAAGCTACGTGGCGCCGCCACCCCTATGTGCTCGACCACATTTTCTACAGCCGTCACCTGCACCCGGTGCGCTACACCGTGAAACACACAAATGCCTCGGACCACCACATACTTGTGGCGGAGTTCGAATTCCTGGACTGAGCCATCGTACGGCTGTAGAAAGCCAACGCGTTGCGCCCGGCGCGTCAGCCGGTTTTAAAACAGCATGCATCTGTCAAACGTGATTTTCATGAGGGCGTTTGGATTTGTGCTTCCGCCTTCGCCTCCATAACCATATGCCGGCTCCCACCACAAGGATTATGACCAGCACCGTTTCCTCGAATTGTTTAAGGTTGGCCATCCAGGTTTCCAGCGCCATGCCGAAATAGTACCCGGCTGATGCCACGACAGCAGCCCAAATCAGGGCGCCGGCCATGTTGAGTAAAGCGAATACCAGGAATGGAATGCTGCTCATGCCGATTGCGAAGGGCCCGGCAATGCGCAACCCATAAAAGAATCGCACCCCGAGGATGAGCGGGACATGGTAACGGTCCAGCAGAGCCTGCACGACGGGTACCTTGCGTCGCAGGACGGGAAACCGCTGCAACAGCCGGCCGCCGTGCCACCGCCCGAGGAGAAACGCCAACTGATCCCCCAGCGTGCTGGCAATAAAGGCAATCGCGATTACCCAGG
>JAGWMH010000003.1 GCA_028871775.1 Betaproteobacteria bacterium | reverse complement strand
ATATCGGCGTAGCCGATGTGAAGCGTAGCGGCCAGAACTAAATTTAATGGTTGCATTCCCTGTCTCGCTGTTCCGAAAGGATGCCCTGCAGTTGGCGCGCACGGAAAACTGTCCGGCTGTGCCCGTTGAAGATCGACCGGGTGTTATAGCGGCATAGCGTACTACACGGCTATGGATAAGTCACCAGAATGAATTGGGTTTGGCTTCCCGACCAAGCAAAACAAAACCATGGCTCACGCTGCATTCGCTGATCGGCGTTCGTTTATCCGCCGGCAAAAATGGCGTAAGATGCACTCCCAACTGCAAAGCAATGCGGCAGTCACACCAATAATTTTCAGGGGGTGCAAGACATGGCAAAGAAAAATGCATTTTATGCTCAGTCCGGCGGCGTGACGGCGGTCATCAACGCATCGGCCTGCGGCGTAATTGAAACGGCACGCAAGCACAAGGACAAGATCGGCAAGGTCTATGCCGGCCGCAATGGCATCATCGGCGCGCTGACCGAAGACCTGATTGACACCGGCAAGGATAGCGCCAAGGCCATCGCCGCGCTGCGCCACACACCGTCCGGCGCGTTTGGCTCCTGCCGTTTCAAGCTGAAAGGACTGGAAGAAAACAAGTTGCAGTATGAACGCCTGATCGAGGTATTCAAGGCGCACAACATCGGTTATTTCTTTTACAACGGCGGCGGCGATTCCGCCGATACCTGTTTGAAAGTTTCGCAGTTGGCAGACAAGATGGGCTATCCGATCCAGGCCATCCATGTGCCGAAAACCGTGGATAACGACCTGCCGGTCACCGACTGCTGCCCCGGCTTCGGCTCGGTGGCGAAATACGTCGCGGTATCGGTGCGCGAAGCCAGCTTCGACGTCGCTTCCATGGCCAAGACATCAACCAAGGTATTCGTGGTCGAAGTGATGGGGCGCCATGCCGGCTGGATCGCCGCTGCGGGCGGCCTGGCGTCGGACAAGGATTGCGAGCTGCCCATCGTCATCCTGTTTCCAGAAATTCCCTTCAACAAGGAGCAATTTCTCGCCAGGGTCGATGCCATGGTGAAGCAGCACGGCTATTGTTCGGTGGTAGTGTCGGAAGGCGTGCAGGGCGAGGACGGCAAATTCCTCTCCGACCAGGGCCTGCGCGATGCCTTCGGCCATGCCCAGCTGGGCGGCGTAGCGCCGGTGGTGGCCAACATGGTCAAGGATGCGCTGGGTTACAAGTTCCATTGGGCGGTGGCGGATTACCTGCAGCGCGCCGCGCGCCACATCGCTTCCAGAACCGATGTCGAGCAGGCATATGCGCTCGGAAAGTCTGCGGTGGAACTGGCACTGAAGGGCAATAATGCCGTGATGCCCGCCATAGTCCGTCTCGCCGACAAGCCCTATAAATGGAAAATCGGCGTCGCCCAACTGAAGAACGTCGCCAATGTGGAAAAGATGATGCCGCGCGACTTCATTACCAAGGATGGTTATGGCATCACCGAAAAATGCCGCGCCTACCTTGCCCCGCTGATCAAAGGCGAGGATTACCCGCCCTACAAGGACGGCCTGCCGCAGTATGTCCGGCTCAAGAATGCGGCCGTGCCGAAGAAGCTGGCTGAATTTGAGCTATAATTGTTGGCTTGATGTTTCTGTATTGTCTATCTGTCGGCTTTGATTGGCCGGTTTAACCTCAGGGGGAGAATTATGTCTGGTGGTCTGATTTTTACGCTGTTATGCGCGATTGCGGCGCTCCTGTATGGAGCGATTTCGATAAAATGGATTTTGGGCCTGCCGACCGGCAATGACAGAATGCGGGAAATTTCCGCAGCCGTGCAGGAAGGCGCATCGGCCTACCTCAATCGGCAATACACCACCATAGGCATCGTCGGCGCAATTCTGCTGGTTGTCATCTTTGTCGCGCTGGGCTGGAAAACCGCCATCGGCTTCGCGCTCGGCGCGATGCTGTCGGGTCTGACCGGCTACATCGGCATGAACGTGTCGGTGCGCGCCAACGTGCGCACCGCACAGGCCGCCAGCGAAGGGCTGAATGCCGCTCTCAACGTCGCCTTCAAGGGCGGTGCGATTACCGGCCTGCTGGTGGTCGGCCTGGGCCTGCTGGGCGTGGCCGGTTATTATGCCTTCCTCACCCTGGCGGTGGGCGCCAACGCCACCGAAGCAACCCATTCACTGGTGGGACTGGCTTTCGGAAGCTCGCTGATTTCCATCTTCGCCCGTCTCGGCGGCGGCATCTTCACCAAGGGCGCTGACGTGGGCGCCGACCTGGTGGGCAAGGTCGAAGCCGGCATTCCCGAGGACGACCCGCGCAACCCGGCGGTGATCGCCGACAACGTGGGCGACAACGTGGGCGACTGCGCCGGCATGGCCGCCGACCTGTTCGAAACCTACGCCGTGACCATCATCGCCACCATGGTGCTGGGCGGCCTGATGATCACCGGCTCTCCCGAAGCGGTGATCTATCCGCTGGTGCTGGGCGGCGTTTCCATTATCGCTTCCATCATCGGCACCTTCTTCGTGACCGCGCGCGAGGGCGGCAAGATCATGAACGCGCTGTATCGCGGCCTGATCGTGTCCGGCGTGCTGGCGGTGCTCTCGTTCTACCCGGTGACCACCTGGATCCTGGGAGCAGGCGTAACGATAAACGGCACTCTGGTAACATCGACGAGTCTGTATCTGGCTTCCCTGATCGGCCTGGCGCTGACCGCGGCGATGGTGTGGATCACCGAGTATTACACCGCCACCGAATTCAGCCCGGTGCGCCACATTGCGCAGGCCTCCACCACCGGCCACGGCACCAACGTCATCGCCGGTCTGGGCGTGTCGATGAAATCCACTGCTGCGCCGGTGATCGCCGTATGCCTGGCGATCTGGGGCGCCTATCATCTGGCCGGACTGTATGGTATCGCCATCGCCGCGACCTCGATGCTGTCCATGGCCGGCATCATCGTGGCGCTCGACGCTTACGGCCCGATCACCGACAACGCCGGCGGCATCGCCGAAATGGCCGGCCTGCCCGACTCTATCCGCAACATCACCGACCCGCTGGACGCCGTGGGCAACACCACCAAGGCGGTGACCAAGGGCTACGCCATCGGCTCCGCCGGCCTGGCCGCACTGGTGCTGTTCGCCGATTACACCCATGCGCTTTCCAGCCATGGCAGCGCGGCGCTGACATTCGACCTGTCCAACCACATGGTGATCATCGGCCTGTTCATCGGCGGCATGGTGCCTTACCTGTTCGGCGCCATGGGCATGGAAGCCGTCGGCCGCGCCGCCGGTTCGGTGGTGATCGAAGTGCGCCGCCAGTTCAAGGAAATCCCCGGCATCATGGAGGGCACCGGCAAACCGGAATACGGCACCTGCGTGGACATGCTGACCAAGGCCGCGATCAGGGAAATGATTGTTCCGTCGCTGCTGCCCGTCGCGGTGCCGGTGATCGTCGGCCTGACCCTCGGCGCGCAGGCGCTGGGCGGCGTGCTGGTCGGCACCATCGTCACCGGCATCTTCGTGGCGATCTCCATGACCACCGGCGGCGGTGCCTGGGACAACGCCAAGAAGTACATCGAGGAAGGCAATTTCGGCGGCAAAGGCTCCGATGCCCACAAGGCGGCGGTAACCGGCGACACCGTCGGCGACCCCTACAAGGACACTGCCGGCCCTGCCGTCAACCCGCTGATCAAGATCATCAACATTGTGGCGCTGATGATCGTGCCGCTGCTTTAGGTTGCAGCGCTAGAATAAAAACAGGGCGGATGTTTCCGCCCTGTTTTTTTTGTGCGCTGCGCCTTGTTCCATTGCGCAATAAAATGCGAAATGAGGCATCAGGCCGCACGGAGGCATCGAAACCCGCTCACCCTAAACAGCCACGATTTCGATGTCCGGGTCTATTGTCTGAACCATGTTCGCAATCGCATTGAGCGTGCCTGATATCGAGCTCGGGCAGGTGCCGCAAGCGCCCTGGTAATGGACGGTGAGCTGGTTATCCTTGAGGCCAAGCACGATAAGGTCGCCGCCGTCGCTTTGCAGATAGGGGCGGATCTGCGCATCCAGGAGTGTGGTGATCCTGTCGAGGCGCTCCCGGTCTTCGGGGCTCAGGTCGGTGATTGCATTGGCCGCTGCGGCAACCGTGGCAGCCGATTGCGCTTCCGCCGCCGGCGCGGCACGAATCGGCACGGCAACCAGGCGCCTCAGTTCCTGCCAGTCGGCTTTACCGTCCTGCGTCACCGTAAGCCAGCGATCAACGTAATACACATTGGCCACGTGCTCGATGTCAAACAGCGCGGAAGCCAGCGCATCGTCCTTCGCCTGCTCTGCATTATCGTACGAGTGTGCGATCCCCCAGCTTAACGGCTCCTTGAGGATGAACTTCACCGCGTTCGGATTGGGGGTGTCTTCTATGTCGGCTATTTTTGGCATGTTAAACCTAGACCACATCAACCAGATTTTTGTGGCAAAAAATTTCTTTCATCATCATGCGTCGCCGATCGGGGCATGCATCGGATCTTCTTCTGCCTCGGTCGAAGTGCTCGCAATCGAGTTGAGCGCGGCATGCAGCGTGTGCCAGGGCAGAATCGCGCACTTGACCCGCGTCGGCAGGTCGCGCACACCGGCGAATACCGCGAGCCGGCCGATGTGGCCAAGGCTGTCGAGGTCGCGCTTGCCGGTCGCCATCGCGAGAAATTCCCGGGTAATCTCTTCCGCATCCGCACGTGTCTTGCCCTTGACGGCGGTTGTCATCATCGAAGCCGACGCCTTGCAGATCGCGCACGACTCGCCCTGAAACGCGATGGCGCCGATGTTCTCGCCCTCGAGGTTGAGCGCCACGGTAATGTGGTCGCCGCACAGCGGGTTGCGCCCCTCGGCATGATGGCTCGGGTGCTCGAGCGCGCCATAGTTGCGCGGCTTCCTGTTGTGGTCGAGGATGACCTCCTGGTACAGGGCTTTGTAGTCGGACATTAAGCGAATACTTTCTGCACGGTGCGTATGCCGGCGATCAGTGCATCGACCTCGGCCATGGTGTTGTAGAACGCAAACGAGGCGCGCGATGTGGCAGGCACGCGGAAACGCTGCATCACCGGCTGCGCGCAATGATGCCCGGTGCGCACCGCGATCCCCTCCTGATTGAGCAGCGTGCCGACGTCGTGCGGATGCACGCCGTCGACCGTAAAAGACAGCACTGCGGACTTGTGCCGGGCGGTGCCGATGATACGCACGCCCGGCATCTGCTTCATCTGCACGGTGGCGTAATCGAGCAAGGCGTGTTCGTGTGCGGCGATGGCATCCATGCCGATTCCGGACAGATAGTCGACCGCGGCGCCAAGCCCGATTGCCGCTGCGATCGGCGGCGTGCCGGCCTCGAATTTATACGGGATCGTGTTGTAAATGGTTTTTTCGAAGGTCACCGACAAGATCATGTCGCCGCCGCCCTTGAACGGCTGCATGCGTTCCAGCTGCTCAGCCTTGCCGTAAAGAATGCCGATACCGGTCGGGCCGCACAGCTTGTGGCCCGAGAACGCGTAGAAATCGCAATCGAGATCCTGCACGTCGACCTGCATGTGCGGCGCCGCCTGCGCCCCGTCGATCAGCACCGGCACGCCGCGCGCATGCGCAAACGCGATCATCTGCCTGATCGGGTTGATGGTGCCGAGCGCGTTCGAAACATGCATCACGCCGACGAACCTGGTGCGCTCGTTGAACAGCTTCTCGTACTCGTCGATCAGCAGCTCGCCGGCGTCGTTGACCGGCACCACACGGAGCTTCGCGCCCTTTTCTTCGGCCAGCATCTGCCACGGCACGATGTTGGAATGGTGCTCGAGCGTGGTCAGGATGATCTCGTCGCCGGCCCCGATGAACTTGCGGCCGTAGCCGTGCATCACCAGGTTGATCGAATCGGTCGTGCCGCTGGTGAAGATCACTTCCCGTTCTTCGCGCGCGTTGATGAAGTGCTGCAGCTTGTGGCGCGCCGCCTCGAATTCGCTGGTCGCGATCTCCGACAGGGTGTGCACCGCACGATTGACATTGGCGTGCTGCGTGGTCTGGTAGCGCACCAGGCGGTCGATCACCTGCTGCGGCATCTGGCTGGATGCGGCATTGTCGAGGTACACCAGCGGCTTGCCGTTGATCTCCAGCTTGAGGATGGGAAAGTCGGCGCGAATGCGCTGGGCGTCGAACACGGGAGCGGGGCGGAGTATTGTCTGGCTGGTATTCATGGCTGTATGGTAGTTTGTTGAAGTACGGTCTGCGCGAGCCGGTGCCTGAGCGATGCGACAGGTATGCGCTCGATGATCTCGGCGCCGAACGCATAGGTAAGCATATTGCGCGCTGCGCTTTCCGACAACCCGCGGCTGCGCAGATAGAACACTTCCTCGCTGTCGAGCTGGCCGACGGTCGCGCCATGCGTGCACTTCACGTCGTCGGCGAAAATCTCCAGCTGCGGCTTGGTGTCGACGTGCGCGCTGCCGCTCAGCAGCAGATTGTGGCTGGCCTGCGACGAGTCGGTGCGTTGCGCACCGGGGCGCACCATGATTTTGCCGTTGAACACCGCATGCGCGCTGCCGCCGACGATGCATTTGTGCTGCTGGCGGCTGACGCCGTGCGGCTGCGCATGGTCGATGCAGGTATGCGTATCGGCCAGCTGGTTGTTCGCGATCAGCGCCAGCCCGTCGACCGTGCACTGCGTGCCCTCGGCCGTTTGCAGCACATTCAGGTCATAGCGCGAAATGCGCGCACCCAGCGCGACACTCACCGAGTGGTAGCGGCTTGCGCGCGCGAGCGACACCGCGCAGTTCGCAATATGAAATGCCTGGGCGCCTTCGCGCTGCACCCGGATGTGGTCCACCCGCGCATTGTCGGCAAGCGCGATTTCAGTCACGGCATTGGTGAAATAGGCCGCCTCCTGCAACGCGACGTAATCCTCGATCAGCGTCACTGCGCTGCCGGATTCGGCAAGCAGCAGGCAACGCGGATAGCTTGCCGCCTCCCGTTGCGTTGCGATGAACAGCAGATGCACCGGCGCGCCGGCCGTCATGTTGTGCGGCACCATGATCAATGCGGCATCGTGCAGAAATGCCGTGTTGAGCGCTGCGAACACGTTGTCATGGAATGTTGCATGCTGGCCGAGGTGCGCGGCAATCGCCCGATCCGTTGCCGCCGCCCCCAGGTTGGCGACGACCACGCCGTCTGCGGCAACACTGGACAACTGCGGCGCATAGACACCGTCGACAAACACCAGCCGGGTGTTCGCCTCTTCGATATAAAAGCGTTCGATGTCCGCAGGGTGCAATCGGGCGGGCTCGCTCGCCGGATGGAACGACAGTTTGGTGAGCGGCGAAATGTCGGTGAAGCGCCACTCCTCGTCGCGCAGGGTCGGCACCGTCAGCACGCCGACGCGGTCGACCGCATCCGCGCGCAGCTTGTTCAACCACGCCAGCGGACTCGCCGGCAGCCGCGGCTGCCCTGCCAGCAGGCTTTCAAGGTAACCCTCAGCAATCGTAGCAGGTACGCGCACCGTGTTCATGCCGCCACCTCCATCGCAGCCTTGCGCTCGGCGCTCACCCAGTCGTAGCCCCTTGTTTCCAGCTCGAGTGCAAGCTCCTTGCCGCCGGTCTTGATGATGCGCCCCGCTTCCATCACGTGCACGTAATCGGGCACGATATAGTTGAGCAGGCGCTGGTAGTGCGTCACCAGCACCATCGCGTTGTCCTTGTTGGCGAGGTGATTGACGCCGTTGGAGACGATCCTGAGCGCGTCGATGTCGAGGCCGGAATCGGTCTCGTCCAGAATCGCCAGCCGCGGCTCGAGCAGGGCCATCTGCAATATTTCGTTGCGTTTCTTCTCGCCGCCGGAGAAACCCTCATTGACGCTGCGTTCAAGAAAATCTGGGTTCATCTCGAGCAATTTCATCTTCTCGCGCACGAAGTCGTCAAACTCGAGCGGATCGAGTTCGTCCCTGCCGCGCTGCGCCTGCACCGTATTGTAGGTCAGGCGCAGGAACTGGCTGTTGGCGACACCAGGAATCTCGATCGGGTACTGGAAGGCGAGAAACACGCCGGCGCGCGCGCGCTCCTCGGGGACGAGCTCGAACAGGTTCCTTCCTTCGAACAACACGCTGCCGCCGGTGACCTCATAGGCCGAATGGCCCGCGAGCACCTTGGAGAACGTGCTCTTGCCCGAGCCGTTCGGCCCCATGATGGCGTGCACTTCCCCGCTCTTCACCGTCAAGTCCAGGCCTTTCAGAATTTCGACGCCATCCACGCTGGCGCGCAGTCCGCGCACTTCGAGTATGGTTTTGCTGTCCCGGTATATCATCCTATGCTCCCTTCAAGTTTGAAACTGAGGAGATTGGTCGCTTCGACCGCAAACTCCAGCGGTAATTGTTGAAACACATCCTTGCAGAACCCGTTGATGATCATCGACACCGCTGCCTCGGCGCCGATGCCGCGCTGTGCGAAGTAGAACAGCTGGTCCTCGCCGATTTTCGAGGTCGATGCCTCATGCTCGACCACGGCGCTGTTGTTGCGCACCTGGATATAGGGGAAAGTGTTGGCGCTGCACTGGTCACCGATCAGCATCGAGTCGCATTGCGAGTAATTGCGTGCGCCTGCGGCGGCGGGCGTTACCTTGACCAGCCCGCGATAACTGTTGCTGGAATGGCCGGCCGAGATGCCTTTGCTGACGATGGTGCTGCGCGTATTCTTGCCGATGTGGATCATCTTGGTGCCGGTATCGGCCTGCTGGTGATGATTGGTAAGCGCGACCGAATAGAACTCGCCGACTGAATTTTCGCCCAGCAGCACGCAGGAAGGATATTTCCAGGTGATCGCCGAGCCGGTCTCGACCTGGGTCCACGAAATGCGCGAGTTGACGCCTTTGGCCAGGCCGCGCTTGGTCACGAAGTTGTATATGCCGCCGACGCCGTTTTCGTCGCCCGCATACCAGTTCTGCACCGTCGAATACTTGATGTCGGCGTTGTCGAGCGCGATGAGCTCGACCACTGCCGCATGCAGCTGGTTGGTGTCGAACTTGGGCGCGGTACAGCCTTCGAGGTAGGAGACCGAAGCCCCCTCCTCCGCAATGATCAGCGTGCGCTCGAATTGCCCAGAATCCTGGGTGTTGATGCGGAAGTAGGTCGACAAATCCATCGGGCACTTCACCCCCTTGGGAATGAAGCAGAACGAGCCGTCGGTGAACACCGCCGAGTTGAGCGCGGTGTAGAAGTTATCGCCGACCGGCACCACGCTGCCGAGATACTTCTGCACCAGCTCTGGATAATGCTGCACGGCTTCCGAAATCGAACAGAAAATGATGCCGACCTCGGCAAGCTTGTGCTTGTAGGTGGTCGCTACCGATACGCTGTCAAAAATGACGTCGACCGCGACACCGGCAAGGGCCGCGCGCTCGTGCATCGGCACGCCGAGTTTCTCGAACGTGCGCAGCAATTCCGGATCGACCTCATCCATGCTCTTCAGCTTCGCTTTCTGCTTGGGCGCCGCGTAGTAGCTGATCGCCTGGAAATCAATCCTGGGGTGCTTGACGTTTGCCCACTTCGGCTCTTCCATCTTGAGCCAAGAGCGGTAGGCGTTGAGCCGGAACTCCAGCAGCCACTCGGGCTCGTTTTTCTTGGCCGAAATCAGGCGTATGGTCTGCTCGCTGAGCCCTTTCGGCGCGACATCGGACTCGATGTCGGTGACGAAACCGTGCTTGTAGGGCTGGTTGACCAGGTTCTGCAGTGCCGCACTCATGGTGTTACCTCCGACATCCTCTATACTGGTGAAAAAGTTGAACTGTCAATGCTGTTCGAGCCGTCAGGCCGCGACCGCGACACGTTTGCTGATGGCCACCGGTACCGCTTCCGGCCTGGACTGCAGCTGGCCGTCAATAACCTGCTGCAGGCTGATTTTCGCCAGATAGCGGCACAGAACTTCGTTCAGCCCCATCCACAAATCATGCGTCATGCATTGCTTCTCGTCATGACAGTCGGCTTTTCCACCGCAGCGGGTCGAATCCATCGGCTCGTCCACCGCCGTAATAATATCAGCGATCGAGATCAGCGCACCCGGGCGCGCCAGACAATAGCCGCCGCCGGGGCCGCGCACGGCTATCACGATTTTGTGCCTGCGCAACTTGCCGAACAACTGCTCAAGATAGGACAGCGAAATTTTCTGACGCGCGCTGATGCTTGCCAGAGTGACCGGACCCTGCTCTTTGCGCATTGCCAGATCAGTCATGGCTGTTACCGCAAAACGTCCTTTTGTAGTGAGACGCATAAGCCACCTTCCTTTACTAATTAAAACCCATCCAGTAAACTGAATACCCGACTAACGTGCTCAACTATACTAATCCTGACTAATTTAGTCAACATATTTTTATACCAAGTAGATCAAGGCGCACCGTGCCCGTTTCCTGTTGCCCCACGCACATAGCGCAAGATGCCGTGGCTGAACACTCATCCTCCCCGCCACCTTCAACCGCGCCGCGCCGAACGCAGCCAGCCAGCCAGCCAAACAGAATACGGCCTCCTAGCCGCGCATCGCTTATAATTGCGCAGTTTTTTTCTTCGCCAACCTTCAGGTACTACATGAGTTTGCTGGCGGAAGCCCATGCGGAAATCATGCATGGTATCGAGATATCCGCAGACAAGTAACGCTAACAGACGGGAGCAAAACATGACGGCACAGATCATCGACGGCAAGGCCATCGCAAAGGAAGTACGCGCCGAATGGAAAGTGCGCGCCGACGCATTGAAGGCGCGCGGCATCACGCCCGGGCTGGCAGTCATCATCGTCGGCGAGGATGCCGCCTCCAAGGTATATGTCGGCAACAAGGTAAAGGCCTGTGCCGAACTGGGATTGTATTCCGAACACATTGAACTGCCTGCCGACACCTCACAGGCCACGCTGCTGGCAAAAATCGCCGAGCTGAATGCCAATCCCGCCATTCACGGCATTTTGGTGCAATTGCCCCTCCCCAGACACATCGACAGCGACAAGGTGCTGAAGGCCATAGCCCCGCACAAGGATGTGGACGGCTTCCATCCGATGAACGTCGGCGCACTGGTCACCGGCAACCCCCTGCTCCAGCCCTGCACTCCTTACGGCGCGATGAAGCTGCTGGAAAAAATGGGGGTTGCAATAGAAGGCAAGCATGCCGTGATAGTCGGGCGCAGCAACATCGTCGGCAAACCGATGGCGCTGATGCTGCTGCAAAGGAATGCCACCGTCACCATCTGCACTTCAAAAACCCGCAACCTCGCGCACCACACGCGCGATGCCGATATCCTGGTGGTGGCCACCGGCAAGCCGCGGATGATTACCGGCGACATGATCAAGCACGGTGCCGCGGTGATAGACGTCGGCATCAACCGCCTGCCCAGCGGCAAACTGGTCGGCGATGTGGATTTCGACAGCGCGAAGGAAGTGGCTGGTTATCTCACGCCCGTACCGGGCGGTGTCGGCCCCATGACCATCACCATGCTGGTGGCGAATACCGTGGAGGCCGCAGAGCGCAGCGCTCAATAAGGGCTTCCGCTGTTCGTCCCTGATACAACGGGCTTTTGCAGATCCCAAACCAGAATTTTTTTCATGGCAATTACCTCCTGAACCTATGCGGGCACTCAGTCATCATCCCGTTCTCCGCCATGTTCACGATGCCCTTCATGCCCCTCACCACGCCGGCCTCCCGGAATTCTGACGCCGCGTTCCGACCAATCACCGCGTTCAGCATTGACGTGGCAGGCAGTGCAGTTTGACCGGCTTTTGACAGCCGGATCGGACCATGTGTTGTTCGACACTTCACGATGCTCACGAGTGAACCAGGGGGTATCGCTGATGCGCAGGCTGGATGCACTATTCCTTCCGCCGCGTCCTGCATGGCGTTGCAGAAAATCCAGGATTTCCTGGTTGTCCCCGGGGTTCAGCACCGCATTTGCACCAAAGTGCTTGTCCAGTCCTCCCATCAAGCGTTGCCAGTTATCCGCGGCCAATAATTGCGGCGGGTAGGCGATATGGCAGCTGCCACACTCCTCTTTCCATTTTGGGTTAGCGGGAACAGAAAGCTTGTTGCCGTCCGCGTATGCCATAGTGCTGCCCAGAATCAGGGCGCATGCTGCAAGCCATTTCATGATTGATCTCCTTGAATAACAAATTGAATAAAGCCCGCCTTCTCGGCAGCCGTACATTCACGTCCCACCACCTCAACGCAGTAACGCTGAACTTGTGCTTGCCAGAAACATCCATCTGGCGCAGATTATTTTTGCAGTCATAATAGAACCTCTTTCATATGCCGATTTTCCAGCTGGATGGCACCAGATAACCTGATGCTTCAGGCACAGCTTAACGAACGATTCTTAACCGATACTTAATTGGAATTGCCATGAGAATACTTCTGGTGGAAGACGACTCACTGCTCGGCGACGGCATCCAGAAAAGCCTCAGCCATCTTGGTTTTACGGTTGACTGGATGCGGGATGGAAAACAGGGAGAACATGCGCTGACCAGCGAAGAATACGCCGCGGTAGTGCTGGATCTCGGCCTGCCGCAACAGGACGGCCTGGCGCTGCTGCAATCCGCGAGGAACAAGGGGCTGCGCACCCCCGTCCTGATCCTGACCGCCCGCGATAGCAAGCTGGACAAGCTCAAGGGGTTCGGCCTGGGCGCGGATGACTATGTGGTCAAACCGCTCGACATGGAAGAACTCGCGGCCAGGTTGCGCGCATTGATCCGCCGCTCTGCGGGCCACGCTTCGCCGCGTATCCGCCTGGGTAAGGTGGAAATAGATCCGGATGCGCGCCAGGCATGGTGCGGGGGCAAACCCGTCGATCTCTCGGCCAGGGAATTCGCCTTGCTCGAACTGCTGGTGCAAAACGCCGGCCGTGTGCTGACCCGCGCCCAGCTGGAGCAAAGTATCTATGGCTGGGGAGACAGCGCCGACAGCAACACCATAGAAGTCTTCATCCATCACTTGCGCAAGAAGCTGGGCAGCGATTTCATCCAGACCCTGCGCGGGATCGGTTACACCGTGGGCCGCCAGCCATGACAGGATGCCACCCATGACCCTGCAAAAAATCTCCTTGCAAACCAGGCTCACCCTGCTGGTTCTCGGCATGGTGCTGTTGTTTGGTTTGCTGGCCGGTTACGAGAGCTACAAGAATGCCTTGCACGAGGCGGATGAAATCTTCGATGCGCAGCTGGCCCAGTTTGCGCAAAACCTGGTGGTCCTGACGACAACTTTCGACGATGAGCAGGCAGAACCGATGCCTCCCCCCGTCCATAAGTACCAGCAGACACTGGCCTTCCAGGTGTGGATCACGGACAAACAACCCCCGCGCATCCTGCTCCGCTCCAACAACATTTCCAGCATGCTGCCTGCGCAGACGCCAGCCGAGGGTTTCAGCAGCGGCGAATGGCAGGGAAAGCGCTGGCGGTATTTCCGGTTGCGCGATGCACGGCATGGTTTTGACGTGCTGGTCGGGCAAAACGACAAGGCACGCAGCGAGCTGGTCCAGGAAATGGCATGGCATAACATTGCCCCATTCCTGCTCGGCCTGCCCCTGCTGGCATTCTTCACCATGCTGGCGATCCATTTTGGCTTGCGCCCGTTGCTCAGGCTGACCGAGTCGCTACGCCGGCTTTCGCCGGAACAGCTCAGCCCGGTAACGGTGCACGATGCGCCGAAAGAAATTGCGCCGGTGGTTGATGCGCTGAACAGCCTGCTTGGCCGCATCGCCAGAACAATCGAAAATGAGCGGCGCTTCACTGCCGATGCCTCGCACGAACTGCGCACCCCCATTGCCGCACTGCACGCGCAGGTTCAGGCGGCGCAACTCTCCGGCAGCGAAACAGAGCGCAAGGAATGCCTCGTCAAGGCATTACAGGGCGCCGACCGCATGGGCCACCTGGTCGGGCAATTGCTTACCCTTTCCCGGCTCGATGAGCTTTCCGCTCCCATCAATCTTGAACCCGTGAATCTTGTTGAACTCACCCGGGAATGCTGCGCGGAGCTGGGAGAAAATGCGCTCTCCAAAAACATCGAAATCGGCTTCTCGCCGGAAGCACATCCCGCGCTTGCCGGCTCGCCCGACATGTTGCGCATCATGCTCAGGAACCTGCTGGACAACGCCATCCGCTATACCCCGCAGGGCGGGCATGTGGAAGTGGCATTGCATCTCACGGCTGATGGGCGGCAGGTTGAGCTTGAAATTGCCGACAGCGGAATCGGCGTCGCCGACCAGCAGCTTGCCTTGCTTGGCCAGCGCTTCAGCCGCATCAACCCGGGCATGGCGGAAGGCGTCGGATTGGGTTTGTCCATCGTGCAGCGCATCGCGGAAATTCATCGTGCGCAAATCACTTTTCATCATGCCGCTGCGCTGGGCGGCCTAAGCGTAAAGGTCAGTTTCCCGCTTTCATGAGCCCTTCAGGCCGCAGCTGGTGCGTGATGTCTGACTGGACTGCCGCGGCCCTGCGGGCCTCGCAATGGCGAAACAAAAAGCCAGCCGTCAACAACGGCTGGCTTTTTCAAATAACAGTTTCCGGGACGCTCAGTGGTGGGTAGTAGTTGAGGTGCTGGTAACCGCTGCCACACCAGCCGCAATCCCCACACCGACTGCAATCGTGGTTGCCGACACGCCTGCCCCTGCCGTGGCAGTTGCTGCCGTCGTTGTAGTCGATGCACCACCCGTTGCCGCGCCACCCGCTCCCGGTGGAGGAGCCGGGGTTGCAGGAGGAACAGGAATAGCAAACAGTTGCGTGAACGTACCGGCAGGCAATGCAGAAACGGGGATTACCGTACCCAGCGTGGTTGCGGATGCGACAACGGCAGCCTGTTCGGCACCGAGCGCCAGCGTGCCTGCAGCATTGGTCATGCCGATGCTACCCGATACCACCTGTGCATACATGGAAGGGTTATTGACAGCCATGGCAACCATAAAGTCGGTTCCGCGTATGCCGATGGTCGCGTTCGGGGTCGAAAGTTTGAATGCTGCCTTGTTGCGTTGCCCGACAAGCCCGGTTACGAAACGCATTCCGCCCTTGAGCATGGCAAAGATCATGTTGCTCTTCTCGATATTATCCGGTTGATAACTATATTCGCGCACATGGAACGTGGAGTTGGCTTGCATGGTGACCACCTGGCCATCTTCAAATTTCAGCACGGCATAGGCTTTATCACCGGTGCTGATCACCGTATCGGAAGCAATCGCATCGTTCCTGGTTGCACGATGTGCCGCCTGTTTACCCACCGCGACAGAAACATCACCCGATACGTCGTATACCCAACCGCCGGCTGCCCAAGCCGGAACCATCCATACCAATGCCAACAGGCTAATTACCGCACCACGCATCCAAGCCATTTCATTCCCCTTAAAATAAGAAAGCCCGCAAAAATTCTGCGGGCTTAAGTTTCATATTTCTACGGGCATCATCTCTGCGATGCCGCCAAGCTTAGTGGTGAGTCGTTGATGTGGCTGAAGCTGCACCAACGGCAGCAACCACAACCATACCTGCGACAATAGCCGTAGTAGAAACCGCACCTGCAGTTGCGGCCGCGCCACCTGCGCCTGCGCCGCCAGTCGCCGCGCCACCAGCTGCCTCACCGCCACTCGCTCCACCTGCGGCACCTGCCGCTTCTTCCGCTGCAAATACATTACCGGAAAAAGACACCACCAAAGCCAACACCAATGCGCATAATTTTTTCATTTGAATTCTCCCAAACGGTTTTACGGAATTACCAGATATTCCTTTGCACCCATACGCAATTATCCATAAAACCCGGCTCATTGCAAGTATTTATTCAATGCGCCAGGTCAACGCCACACCATTGCCATCCAGCGTCAGCCTCGGTTCATTCTTGTGGTGCCAACGCCAGAACGCATCCCCTATCGCATAACCCAGCAACGCCCCGCCCACGGTATCCGAAACAAAGTGCTGGCGGTCCGCCACGCGCGCCAGATTGGTGACGGCAGCCAGGCCGTACAGCCACGGGGCACGGTATTCCTTGGCATAGGGTGTCACCAGCGCCCACATCGCCGTAGCATGCCCGGAGGGGAAACCGGCTGTGCCATTGCTGCTGCGCAGCGGATGGAAATCACCGCTGCCCATCCCCGCTTGCGGGCGCGAACGCCCCACCACATATTTGCCCGCCTCGGATGCCAGCACACCCACCACACCTGCCTCCAGCGCGGTGAACGAAACAGCGCCGCGGCGCTGATCGGAATCGTCCAGTGCCAGCAGCCCCGCGATTCCGCCCACCGCCAGCGGCAAATTATTGCCCACACCGGCCACCACCTTGCTGAATCTGCTGCCGGTGTGCCGCACCGCCCAGCGGTCCGCCGGCTTGTCGAGGCTGCTGCTCAGGGCAGCGATGCCCAGCCCCATCCCCACTTGCAACCAGGTATCCGCCGAGGTCAGGCCATCGAGCACATGGCTGCGGTCTTGCTCCCAATTTGCCCACTGGATGCGATCCATCACCGTCGGTTTGCGCGGTTGATCGTAGCTGTCATCCAGATCGCCGAAATATTGCAGGCCATCACGGTCGCGCATATTGGTGTAAACCGGCTCCATGATGTCATACAGGTCGCCCGGCGAGGCCGCCATCTGCCCCACGTCGCGCGTCCACGGCGCAATCGCGATTCTTGGAGTGGGCTGAGTATCCTTGGTCAACATCGAACCGAGAGGAATCGACATGAACACACCCTTGTCATGGTAGGGCTTGGCCGGTGTGCCGGGACTGGTGATGTCATTGCCATTGGTCAGCGTATACCATGCGCCCACCTGGAAGCCGGAACGGAAGCGCCGTTTCATCTCCAGACGCGTACCCAGATCGCCCGCCAGGAACCGCCCGGCACGCGCCGTCGCGGTCACGCCGCTGAGCGGCAAACGATAGTGCAAAGCCGCCAACGCAGTCACGGTGGAATAGTTGCGAAAGCCCAGCCATCCCCCGACTTCGCGCTGCTTGAGTGCATCCATGCTCACATCGAACGCCCACGGCGCGTGCTCCGGATAGTACAACACCTGCCCGCCCGTGCCGCCGAACATTTCCTCATACAGCCCCGCCGAAGCGCGCGCATACACCCGCTGCTCGGGGTGAAAGAACTGGTTCACCAGCGCCTGCGTCAGCTTCACATTGCCGTTCTTCTTGTAGTCCGCGACATCGGTGCGCACATGCGGCAGCAGGCTGTTGGAAGGGTTCGTCACGCCACTCACGTTCTGGTTGACAGTAAGCTGCGTGGTTGCCTTGAGGAACAAACCGGTGCCCGCCTGTTTTTCGATAGCAGCATTGGCAAACACCTCATAGCGAAATGCGCCGCTGGGGTCATTGAAATAAATTCCCAATCCGGGGGCCACGCGTATCTTGTCCAGCCCAGCGCCCTCGCCGCGGAAACTCACTATGTCCCCCTCGTTGCTGTCCAGGCGGGTCTGGAAATACTCCTGTTCCAGTCCATCCAGCATTTCTTCGTTGCCCGCTGATTTCTGCGGTTCGGCGTAGTCGATCGCAACATAGGGAGCCAGCTGCTTGCGGCTTTCCAGCCCGTTGAAATAGCGCTGCAACCGCTCGGCGTCGAAGAAGGTATAGGTGGCAAACGGCATGTCGCTGACCGTGTAATGTATCCTGATCTCGCGTGTTCCCAGCGGGGAACGCAACAGGATGCTGCGCACGGCACGCCCCACCGCGCGGCTGGCCAGCGAGATGCGGGTATTGGTCAGCGTCGCCTCGACCACATGCCCGGAAACCTTGAGATGAATATTCTTGAAATCCTGCTTGAGCAGCCGCTCGATCAAGGCGCGCCGATACTGCGGATCGGCGTCCCATTGCTCCGGAGTGGGCCGCGCCACCACTTCGGTATCCGGCGCCGGCTCATCCAGCTTCGGGATGAACTCCCTGACTTCCAGCGGCATGGAGGCATAGGCATTGATGCCGGGTTTGCCGTCGCGATACGCAAGCTGTGAGCCGAGCCAGCCCCAGCGATAATCCAGTGCCAGGCCGATGCCCTTCTTGCGCTGATCCACTTTGGTCTGTGCGGCAAAAGGATCATGCTTGTAATTATTCGCGTCGTATTCCGTCACCAGAGCAATCCCATTCCACTCCGCAGGGGCATAACGCGCTCCGGCAAATGCCCCGCTGATGCGCCCGGTGCCCACACCTACCGTGGCGTCCAGCGCGCCAAACTGCTTGCTCGCGGCAAGATACTTGGAAGCGAATAACGCCGTGCCCTGCATATCGTTGATGCCGAAGGCAAGCGACGGCGTGTTCCAATCCTCTTCCAGCAGCAGCACCTTGCCGCTGGCGACTTTATCCTTGTAATCACCATATGCTGGGTTATCGGGAAACCCGGGTATGCCCATAATCCGCACATAGCGGGCATACAACTCCACGCGCGGCAGCAGCGTGACACTGCTCCAGATCGAAGAATAAGGCCTGGCAAAGCTGTAGCCCATGCGGAAGGTGCCGTCTGCCTCGATGCGTCCGCTGGGCATGTTGATGTAGCCGGTCTCGCCGTTGATGTTCGGTTCGGCCTGCGCGGACAATGCAGAGCAAAACCCCAGCACACTCAGCATCGCAATCTTAAGAAAACACTGAATAAATATGTCATCGCGAGGAGTAGCCTTTAGCCGCGAGCACAGCGTGGCGGGACGTGGCGATCCAGCAATACCCGTCATTGCGAGGAGGCGTAGCCGACGTGGCAATCCAGTCGGCTCAGCGCCCAAACAACGAAAACCCCTGGATTGCTTCGCTGCGCTCGCAATGACGGTATTGGACTTGTTCAGCGTTTCCTCAATAAGGTTCAAGGTTAAAGGTGCAATGCTCAGGCAAAAGCCTTGTCCCTTGCCCCTTGCGCCTTCAGCCTGCTTCTTCGGAGGATGCATGCTCAATTCTGCCCGCAAGGCTGCCAGTGCGCCGCCGCATCCGTAAGCACATCACCGACCTTCACCACCCGGCCCTGATAGCTCGCCACACCGCCTTCCACCTCGACGATGCGCACTTGCACATGCTCACCTGCAGCACTCTCGACCTTGCCGCGCAGGCGCTGGCGGCTGACCAGTCCCAGCTGCACTTCGGCGCAAACCTGCGCCCCGGCCTTGACCGCCTTGCCGTAAGCCTCGGCGGCCTGGGCACGGCGCGTCTCCATCACACTCAGCCCCATGCGCAAATCATTCTGCCACACCCCCTCGTAGCGGTCTCCGCTGCCCCACTGGTACACCCCCCAGCCATGGCGCAGATCGCGCTGATATTCGCCCTCGTAGCGGTCTCCCGCCCACGGCGTTTTTTCGCCCCATACATAGACACCCTTGCCATGCCGGTAATCATCGCTGAAGTGCCCGGCATACCTGTCGCCATTCGGCATCACCTTGATGCCGATACCATGCTTCTTCCCCGCCCGAAAATCGCCGCGATAACTGCCCGCGCCGCTGACTTCGCCGTAGCCGTCCGCGAAACCGTCCTTGCAGCCGCCGCGGTAAGTGCCTTGCGCCAGATCGGGGTCGATCACCCTGCAGGATTGCGGCACGTTGCCGGTTACAGCACAACCGGATAACAGCACAACTGACCATGCCAACATGCGGATGAATTTCCATGGGGGCGCCTCAATTATTTTTATCTGCATTTCTTGTTTTCTTCACAAAATTCGCGATGACACCCTACCCCGTCATTGCGAGGAGCGCAGCGACGAAGCAATCCAGCGCTTTTCACAAAATACTGTCGTACAAATCCTTCCATCCAATGTTCACGGATTCGATCAACCGCAATTTCTTCGCCCTTGATCCAGCCTTGATCTGCTTTTCTCGCGTAATAGCCGCGTCCATCGTATCAAGAGTCTCGTAATACACCAGCATGTGAGTCCCATAACGGCGTGTAAATCCATCTACCAGATCGCTCTTGTGCTCCCATACCCGCTTAACCAGATTTGAGGTCACGCCGATATAAAGTGTGCCGTTACGCCGACTTGCCAAAATGTAAATTGCGGGCTGCTTCTCCATTTTGTCCCAGCCTCATTTTCACCGTCATTGCGAGGAGCGCAGCGACGCGGCAATCCAGACGTTTCTATCCAAAATGCCTTTGGCCTAATAACATAAAGGCCTTTTTGATTTGCTGGATCGCCACGCTATGCTCGCGATGACACCCTACCCCGTCACTGCGAGTGGCTACGCGACGAGCCGCCCCGGTTTAATTTTCTACAGACTCGATTCGTAAACCCATGCGGGCAGCGGCATCAAGCTGGTGCTGGTCAGCTGAGATAAAAATATCGGCCTTCATCGCAATA
>JAGWMH010000215.1 GCA_028871775.1 Betaproteobacteria bacterium | reverse complement strand
CACGCCGACGCTGACCTGCACCGTGTCTCCCGGCTGGTATGGCAACCTCGTGGTAATGTCCCGTCCATTGTAGCGGTAGGTCACGTTATAGCCGCGGACGACATCGCGGTAATTTTCCACCTGGCGGCAACGCCTTTCTTCCCGTGTCTGCGGCACTTGTGTGGTCTGCGTTTGCGCTGCGCCCTGATTCGCGATGCGATCGCCGATGATGGCGCCCGCAATCGCCCCGGCCGCAGTCGCCACGGTGTTGCCGGTGCCCTGACCGACCTGGTTGCCCACCACACCTCCCACCACGCCGCCAACCAGGGCACCGCCGATGGAACGATCCTCCACCGGAGCGGACTTGGTCACAACGCCGGTCGAACTGACGGTCTCGGTCCAGCATTCCTGCCTGGGCTCGGAAACACGCTCATAAACCGGTGAGCTTGAAATCACCTTGGCCGTATCCACAAAATCCGAGGCCCAGGCAGAGCCGGCAGAGGCCGCCGCCAGCATAATCAGAGAAATCTTTTTCATTTGCATCCCCTTTCAGAATTATCAGAAAACTGTCAAATAGACTCATAAACCAGAGAAATGTTCCATAAAGCCAAGCGTAGAATCCAGTAACGCCAGGCGCTTACAAAGCATAGGTTGCCACCCCAATCTTAACCAATGCTTAAGAGACCCGGGTCAATGTGCTCCTTACGCTACCGGCTGCGCCGCCTCGCGCACCGCCTGTGCGATGGTTTCCGCCCAGTGCCGCACCACAGCGCCATCCTCGCCTTCGACCATCACGCGCAACAGCGGCTCGGTGCCGGAAGGCCGCAGCAATACCCGGCCCTTGCCGCCCAGCGCCTTTTCGGCGGCAGCCACGGCATTGCGCACGCCGGCATGGGCAGTGTAATCCATGCCCTTGGCAGCGCGCACATTCACCAATACCTGCGGGTACAAAGTCAATCCGGCTGCGGCCTGCGCCAGAGTCTGATTGTTGGCGCGCAGCGCATGCAGCACTTGCAGTGCGGAGATGATGCCATCGCCCGTGGTGTGCCGGTCGAGGCAGATGATGTGGCCGGAATTTTCCCCGCCCAGTTGCCAGCCGTTCTGTTGCAGCAATTCCAGTACATAGCGGTCGCCCACCTTGGCGCGCGCAAATCGCACACCCATGCGCTGCATGGCATGCTCGAAGGCCAGATTGGTCATCAGTGTGCCTGCCACGCCGCCATTGAGTGCACCCTGCGCATGGCGGTGTTTGGCGATGATATACAGCAACTGGTCGCCGTCATATAAAGCACCGTCCGCGCCCACCATCACCAGCCGGTCGCCATCGCCGTCCAGCGCAATGCCCAGATCGGCATGCTGCTCCTGGACCGCCTGCCGCAAACTGGCCGGCGCGGTCGCGCCATAGCCGTCGTTGATGTTCTTGCCGTCCGGCTGCACACCGATGGCCGCCACATCCGCACCCAGTTCATGGAACACATGGCGCGCGATGTGATAGGCCGCGCCGTGCGCGCAATCAACTATTATTTTCAGCCCGCGCAAGTCGAGGTCGTAAGGAAAACTGCTCTTGCAGAATTCGATGTAACGCCCCGCTGCGTCGTCCAGTCGCTTTGCCTTGCCCAGCCTGGCCGAGGGCATGGTCACGATGGGACTATCCAGCCCGGCCTCGATGGCGCGCTCGGTCTCGTCCGGCAGCTTGCTGCCGGAGCCGGAGAAAAACTTGATGCCGTTATCCTCGAATGGATTGTGCGAGGCGGAAATGACGATGCCCGCCTGCAAGCGCAGTGCGCGCGTGAGATAGGCCACCGCAGGGGTCGGCACCGGCCCGGCCAGATGCACGTCCACCCCGGCAGCGATCAGCCCGGCCTGCAATGCCGATTCCAGCATGTAGCCGGAAATGCGCGTGTCCTTGCCGATCAGCACCCCCGGGCGTTCATCCTGCGCCAGATGCCAGTCGGCAGCGGCCAGCACTTTGCCAGCGGAATATCCTAGATGCATCACGAATTCCGGCGTGATGGGGTATACCCCCACCTGTCCGCGTATGCCATCCGTACCAAAATATTTTCTGCTCACTTCACCACCCTAATTTAGATCAAAAAACATCTACCACATAACCAGCGACTAAACTGGCGTTGTTTGCCAGTTTAGTTGAATGGCTAGTAGTTTCATCAGAGACCACAGAGAGAAACAATGACCGATTCACAATAAAGGAGAACAATGCTTAATCGCAACCGCCGCTTTCTCTGTGCCCTCTGTGATCTCTGTGGCCATCTTTTTTAAGAATTTACCGCATTCCAAACCTTCAGCGCATCGCAAGTCGCGCCCACATCATGCACCCGCACTATGCGCGCGCCGCGCTGAACCGCGAGCAATGCCGCCGCCACGCTGGCAGATACACGATGCTCCACGTCCTGCCCGGTAATCGTACCCAGCATGGATTTGCGCGACAACCCCGCGAGCAGCGGCACCCCCAGCTCGCCGAATGCGCCGAGGTCACGCAACAGGGCGAGATTATGCGCCAGTGTCTTGCCAAACCCAACGCCCGGATCAACTACGATGCGCTCCCGCGCGATGCCCGCGGCCTGCGCGGCATCCATCCGCCCACGCAGGAACTGCAACACCTCCGCCACCACATCCTGATATTGCGGCTGTTGCTGCATAGTTTGCGGCGTACCCTGCTTGTGCATCAAACACACCGCCGCACTGCTTGCGGTCACGGCTGCCAGCGCGCTAGGCTGTTGCAGCGCGTTGATGTCGTTGACCATGCTTGCCCCCGCCGCCAGCGCCGCACGCATCACTTCAGGCTTGCAGGTATCCACCGAAACGGGGACCGGTGCCCCGCGCAAGCCCTCAATTACCGGCATGATGCGCTCCAGCTCTTCCTGCACACTGACCGGCAGCGCACCGGGGCGGGTGGATTCGCCGCCGATGTCCAGGATATCCGCGCCTTCCTCGATCAATTGATGCGCATGCGCCAGCGCCGCCCCGCATTGCAGGGTGCGGCCACCGTCTGAAAAAGAATCGGGGGTGACGTTGACGATGCCCATGACCAACGGGCGGGACAGGTCGAACTGGAATTGGCCGCAGTGGAAAAACATCGGTGATGAGTGACAGGTGATGAGTGATGAAAACCTTTGCCCCTATATCACCACTCACTTTTCACCAATCACTGCCTTTTAAGTTTCCTGCGCGGGTTGTGTAGGCGTAGTGGCCGGTGCAGTCGGTGCCGCGTCCTGCGGCGGCTTTGGAGTCTGGCTGGTTGCTGGTTTGGGCGGGCGCGGCGGCTTGCCGGTCATGATGTCTTCGATCTGCTCGGCATCCAGGGTTTCCCATTCCAGCAGGGCATGCGCCATGGTCTCAATCTTGTCGCGGTTTTCTTCGATCAGCTTGCGCGCCAGGGCATACTGCTGGTCTACGATGCGGCGTATTTCCGCATCCACCTGCTGCATGGTCGCCTCGGAAATATTCTTGTGCGTGGTCACGGAGCGCCCGAGGAATACCTCGCCTTCGTTTTCACCATACACCATAATCCCGAGTGCATCCGACATTCCCCACTGTGTCACCATTTTGCGCGCCATGTCGGTGGCGCGCTCGAAGTCGTTGGAAGCGCCGGTAGTCATCTGGTGCATGAATATCTCTTCCGCGATACGCCCGCCGAACAGCACGGCGATG
>JAGWMH010000214.1 GCA_028871775.1 Betaproteobacteria bacterium | reverse complement strand
ACCAGCGCGCGGCTGTTCGGCGACATCCACGATCCGGAGTCGGCGGTGTCGCAGGCGATACGCGAAAACGCGGGTTACGCATTGATGCCGGAATGGGGCACTCATCCTGCCAACCATTACCTGCCGCGGCGCAAGACCGGTCTCAAGATACACGAGGACGAACTCGAGCGCGTCGATAATCCGCTCAAGGTGGACGGTAAACTGCCCAAACCAGGCAAGTCCGAGCCGACACTCGACGATGTCACCTCCTGGTAACTACGCACATCATGAAGCCGGCATTTTCAGTCATTTTCCTCACCACCCTGATCGGCACAGGACAGGGTTTGTTTCTTGCCCTGTTCACCCAGCAATCCTACGCGCTGTTCGACTTGCTGCCGCATCAGGATGCGCGCTTTTATGGATGGGGCAGCCTGTTGGCGCTGCTCTTCACGATGGCGGGGTTGGTTGCCTCATTCTTTCACCTGGGGCGCCCGGAGCGCGCCTGGCGTTCGGCGGCGCAGTGGCGCACCTCGTGGCTTTCCCGCGAAGTCATCGCTTTGCCCGCGTTCATGGGAATACTGTTTCTGTATGGAGCGTCCCATTTGACCGGGCTCGATCCGGTGCTGGTGACGCTGCCCAGCGGACTGGGTATCAATGCCACGGTCATTCTGGGTGGCGTCGCTACAATGCTGGCCTTCGCTCTGTTCGTGAGCACCGGCATGATTTACGCCTGTTTGCGTTTTTTGCAGGAGTGGCATACGCCGCTTACGGTAATCAACTTCATACTGCTGGGCGGCGCATCCGGTTTCACGCTGGCGACACTGTATGCCGCCATGTTTGCGCCCACACAAACCGGCTTCCTCGGCGGGTGGGCGATCATCCTTACCCTGCTGGGGTTGCTGGGCCGCAGTGCATCGTTGTGGCGCAACGCGCGCCTCAGGCCGAAATCGACAATGCAGACCGCGATTGGCATCAAGCATCCACGCATCGTGCAGGCAGCGCAGGGCGCGATGGGCGGCTCATTCAACACGCGCGAATTTTTCCACGGCAAGAAAGCATCGTTTCTGCATGCAATAAAACCTGCATTTATGGTGCTTGCTTTCGGCATACCGCTGCCGTTGCTTTTAATCAGCCTGTCGCAGCCATCGGTATGGCTGCTGGGCGCCATATTCATTCTGCAATATACTGGGCTGCTGGCCGAACGCTGGTTCTTCTTCGCCGAGGCCAATCACCCGCAGAATCTGTACTATCAGACTATAGGCTAAGGTGATGAGAGAAAAACCAGTGCGCAACCGCCGGAAATTTCACTTTCTGTTATGGCTGCTGCCTGTTGCCATACTGATGATGGTGCTCCCGGCTGAAGCCGCCAATGCCGCAGCAGCCAGCGCCGATGCCACGGCCTGGTGGGTGTGGCCGCTGGCATTGTTTGTGGTGTGTTTTTTCCTCGGCATGATCGCAGTGCCTGCAGGTGTCGGCGGCGGCGTGCTGTTCGTACCCATCGTTGGCAGCTTCTTCCCGTTCCATATGGACTTCGTGCGCGGCGCCGGGCTGCTGGTGGCGATGGCAAGCGCACTGGCAGCAGGTCCATCCCTGCTAAAAAACGGCATGGCCAGCCTGCGCCTCGCGATGCCGCTCGCGCTGGCCGCCTCGATCAGTTCCATCGCAGGCGCCATGCTTGGCCTAGCGTTGCCGGCCAATATCGTACAAATCTCGCTGGGCGTCACCATCCTCGGCATCGCCGCCTTGATGATTGCGGCGAAAAAATCCGAATTTCCTCACATCGCGCAGCCCGACACGCTGTCCGCGGCGCTGGGCATCCATGGTGTGTTTCGCGACGGCGTCACCGGCAAGGACATCGCCTGGCAGGTGCATCGCACGCCTGCGGGATTGGCACTGTTCCTAATTATCGGTTTCCTGGGTGGCCTGTTCGGCGTCGGCGCTGGCTGGGCTAATGTGCCAGGGCTGAATCTGCTGATGGGCGTCCCGCTCAAGTTGGCGGCTGGCTCCTCCAGCATGATCCTATCGATGGCCAGTTCCTCCGCTACCTGGTATTACCTCAACAATGGCGCGATACTGCCGATAATCGCCGTGCCCTCGGTAATCGGCATGATGATAGGCGCACGCATCGGAGCGCACCTGCTGACCATACTCAAGGCTTCGGCGATCCGCAGGCTGGTCATCGTTATCCTGCTGTTCGCCGGCGTACGCACCATGCTCAAGGGCCTGGGCTTCTGGATATGAGGTAAAATGGAGACTGAACGCAAACCCCATCCTGAACAATTGCACTATGCCACAGTGTTGCACTGGAGCACGCTGGCCGGTTTCATCATGCTGGTCGCGACCTTTGTCGCCTACGTGTTCAGCTGGCTGCCTTCGTATGTTCCGCTTGAACGGCTGCCACAGCTTTGGGGGCTGTCCACGTCCGAATATCTGAAGGCGACCGGGATTCCGACCGGCTGGAGCTGGCTGTTCATGATGGGCAAAGGCGATTTCGCCAGCCAACTCGGCATCGCCATCCTGTCCGGTTGTTCCATCGCCTGCATTCTGGCTATCATGCCCGTCTACGCCAAAAACAGGAACACCACCTATCTCGTGATCTGTGCCCTTGAGATTGCCGTATTGCTTGTATCTGCCGCCGGAGTCTTTTCCACCCATTGAGGGAAGCATCGTGAATCATCCTTTTGAACGCATCCTTCTCGCCACCGAGCACACCGAATTCGACAGCGGCTCCGAGCGCGTTGCCTTTGAGATGGCAAGGCGCTGCGGGTTGCCGCTGATGGCGGTGCTGCCAGTGGTGAGCAATCCGGAATTCGAGATTGCAGCTCCGCAACTCGCCGCGCGGAATGACCGTGAAGCCGCCAGCAAAGTTGATGCCCTGCGCAATACCGCCATGCAACTCGGCGTTCAGCTCGATATCCAGGTTCGGCATGGCGAGGAGCGGTACCGTGAGATTGTGAACGAGGCCAGGGAAAAGCAGGCGGATTTGATTATCACGCGCCGGCGCGGCAAGCGCAGTTTCATGGCGAAATTGCTGATTGGTGAAATGGTCAGCAAGGTGGCCGGGCACGCGCCATGCAGTGTGTTGCTGGTACCGCGCAACGGTACCATGTGGTCGAATGGCGTGCTCGCAGCAGTAGATGATTCCGAACACTCCCGGAGAATTACTTCCATGGCGGCTGCCATTGCCAAAGAATGCGCCTTGCCGCTAACCATTCTGAGCGTAGCCGAAACCACAGCATTGCACGAAAAGGCAGAGATGGTCGCATCTCGCTATACCGGAATGGCTGCTGGGCTTAATGTTGTTGCCCGCCAACTTGTTCTGACGGGCCGGCCACACGAGCAGATTCTCGCAGCCGGCAAGTCTGCAGGCGCAGATCTGATCGTGATGGGACAGCGCGGCGAAAGCAACGCCGTGGTGCGTATGCTGCTGGGCAGCACCATGCAGAAGGTAGTGGGGATGGCTGATCAGCCTGTATTGGTTGTGCCAGCATAAGTAATGAAAAGGTTGAAAAATAACCCTAATGGGCTACTATAACCACTCTTAGTGGTTATGGACGCTGTTAGGCTGGTTATTCCTATAATGCGTCTCGTAGTTGTTCTTCCGTGCGATAACAAATCAGTTTCGGCGGTAATTCTGGATAACTTGTGGGAGGTAACGATGAATTTTGACAA
>JAGWMH010000213.1 GCA_028871775.1 Betaproteobacteria bacterium | reverse complement strand
TGCCGCGCCAGCGCCAGAACAGTAGCGGAATCCAGACCGCCGGATAATAAAATTACAGCTTTCTTCATGTCACGGTTTCAATGCATGAGGGAAGGGCATTGCGTATTGCCTTCCCGAAGAATATCTCAAACCGGATTTGATGGCGATGATTTCACGACTAATTCACAATAAGCTTTTTCCGGTAGCCTGTTAAAATCAGCGGGCAAAGTAAATAGCGTCACTTATCCGAGGAATAAAATATGAACTCAGCGCGCCGCTATACACTGACCCTGTCCTGCCCGGACCGCGTGGGCATTGTCGCTGCGGTGAGCGGCTTTGTCGCGCAACATAACGGCTGGATCGTGGAAGCCAGCTACCACACCGATCAGGAAACGCAGCGCTTCTTCATGCGCCAGGAGATTCTCGCCGACTCATTGCCTTTCGATGCGATTGAATTCCATGCGCGCTTTTCTGAACTGGCGGGCAAGTTCAATATGGACTGGCGGGTCAGCGATTCTGCACAGAAAAAACGCGTGGTGATTCTGGTGAGCAAACAGGATCACTGCCTGAATGATTTGCTGCACCGCTGGCGCAGCGGCGAATTGCAAGTGGCTATCCCCTGCGTCATTTCCAACCATGAGGAGCTGCGCGGCTTCGTCGAATGGCATGGCATTCCGTTTCACTGCGTGCCCATGCAAGACAAGGCTGGGCCTGACAAGTCCGCCGCGTTTGAGAAAATTGCCGCCCTGTTTGAACAGCAGCAGGCTGACACGCTGGTGCTGGCGCGCTTCATGCAGATCCTGCCGCCGTCATTATGCCAGCGTTATGCCGGGCGCGTGATCAACATCCACCACAGCTTCCTGCCTTCCTTCGCCGGCGCCAAACCCTACCATCAGGCCTATCAGCGCGGCGTGAAGCTGATCGGTGCGACCTGCCATTACGTCACCGACGAACTGGATGCCGGGCCGATTATCGAGCAGGACACCGTGCGCATTGATCACGGCGACAGCGTGGAAGACATGGTGCGCTATGGCCGCGACATCGAGAAAACGGTACTGGCGCGCGGCCTGCGCTATCATGTCGAGGACCGCGTGCTGGTGTGCGGCAACAAAACCATCGTGTTTCGCTGAATCTTTGAGGACAGGGAGGGCAGGCCGGCATGAATGCAACAGACCGCGCTTTAACCGAGCAAAACCGGTTATTCCAGGGCATGGACTTCACCAGTGTCGAATACATGCTGGAGCACTGCTCCGTGCGCAGCCTGGACACAGGCGAAAGCTTGCTGCAACCGGACGTCCCGAATCACCATCTTTACCTGATATTCGAAGGTAAACTGAGCGTGCACCTGGCCGCGCAGGAGTCGCTGGAACATGCGACGCTGGGTGCCGGCGAGTGCGTGGGGGAAATATCCATGGTGGATGGCAAACTCCCTTCGGCATTGGTCGTCGCCGCCGAGCCTACCCGTGTATTGTCGATACCCCGTGACACGGTATGGTCACTGGTCGACCATTCCCATGAAATCGCCCGCAACCTGCTCGGCATCGTTACCGGCCGTATGCGCAACGACAACCGGGCACTGATCACTTCACAGGACAAAAAGAAGCAGTTCGAACACCAGGCCTATGTTGATGCGTTGACCGGAGTGCACAATCGCCACTGGATGGTTGATGCCTTCCCGCGCGCCTTGCACCGCTGCGAGCTCAACAGGAGCACATTCGCAATCATGATTGTGGATATTGATCACTTTAAGCGGGTGAATGATACCTATGGACATCTGGTTGGCGACATCGCATTGAAAACCGTCGCCCAGTGCATGGCGGAAAGCTTCAGGCCGCATGACCTGCTGGTTCGCTATGGCGGGGAAGAATTCGCGGCATTGTTTTCTGATACCGATCTGGAACAGGCAAAGGCAATCGCAGAGCGGCTGCGCAACAGAGTCGCGGATATCGTGATACAGCACGAAGGCATTTCTTTCCAGGTCACCGTCTCAATTGGCATAGCGACCCAACAGGAAAAAAAGCTTGAGGGCCTTATCGGCGAAGCGGATCAGGCGCTCTACCGCGCAAAGGAACTGGGGCGAAATCGCGTGGTGATATTCAGCTGATTCATTCCGGCTATCGGCTGAAGTCATCCTGCTGCAAGCCAAGCACCGGCTCATGCCCCGCCAATCAATTCTGCCCATTGTTTTTGCAAACTGACTCATGAAAAAAATCGTACTCGCAATAATTCTGCACTTATTGGCGTCACCGGCCTTGGGGTTGGCGGATACTGAACCTGCCGTCATCTATTGGGACTCGGCGGCTGGCAAGACGCTGCGTGCCCGTATCCCGGCCGATGCGGATTACTGGCAACTGAGTCCGGCCTTCGCCGTGCAGATGACACAGTCATATTGCTCAGTCGCCAGTGCCATCACCGTACTCAACGCCATGCCGATTAAGAAGCCCGTTGATCCTGCTTATGCTCCCTACGCCTACTTTACCCAGAGCAACTTTTTCACTCCCGAGGTCATGAAAGTCATCAGTCCGCAAACCGTGCTGGCCATGGGCATGACACGCGAGCAGATGGCCGAGGCGCTGACTCGCCAAGGTGTCAGCGCAACATCCATCGCGGGCGACACCCTCGACGATGAAGAACTGCGCAGCTTGCTGCAAAAAGCTCTGGGCGACGATGGGCGGTTCGTGCTGGCCAATTATCTGCGTGCCAATCTGGGGCAGGTAGGGGGCGGGCACTGGTCGGTACTGGCGGCCTTTGACGCGCAGTCCGACAGGGTACTGATACTCGATGTGGCAAAGTATAAATATACCCCGGTATGGGTCGGCATCAGTACCCTGCGGCAGGCAATCGCCACCATCGACACGGCCAGCAATAAAGCGCGCGGCCTGGTTATCGTGTCAAAATGAACATGGTTCTAACGGACAAAACCATTACCTGTGGCAAGCCGATTAAAACAACCAATGAAAAGAAGGGCACCGCGTGGTGCCCTTCTGTTTTTCGATTGCCCGCGTTACAGGCTGTAAGCGCGTTCGCCGTGTGAGGTGGTATCCAGGCCTTCGCGTTCCGCTTCTTCCGATACGCGCAGACCGATGGTCAGGTCAACGATCTTGTAGCAGATGAAGGCTACCACACCGGACCAGATCAGGGTGGTCAGCACGCCCTGCGCCTGAATCCATACCTGCGCACCGATCTCGGTATCAACCACCTTGTTGTTGACGTAGTCAGCAATACCGGTACCACCCAGGCCCCAAGTGTTGAACACGCCGGTGAGCATTGCGCCTAGGATACCGCCGACGCCGTGTACGCCGAACACGTCCAGCGCGTCATCTGCACCCAGCAGTTTCTTCAGGCCGGTTACGCCCCAGAAACAAGCCACACCTGCCAGCATGCCAATCACCAGGCCACCGCCTACGCCTACCCAACCGCAGCCAGGGGTAATGGCAACCAGGCCGGCGACTGCACCGGAAACTGCGCCCAACACGGAAGGTTTGCCCTTCAACAGCCACTCGGCCAGCGTCCAGGTCAATGCGGCGGCGGCAGTGGCATTCAGCGTGTTGACGAAGGCCAGTGTAGCAGTGCCGGCGGCTTCCAGAGCGGAGCCCGCATTGAAGCCGAACCAACCCACCCACAGCAGGGAGCCGCCGATCATGGTCATGGTCAGGCTATGTGGGGCCATGGCTTCTTTGCCATAGCCGACA
>JAGWMH010000212.1 GCA_028871775.1 Betaproteobacteria bacterium | reverse complement strand
TCACTTTGCGGCAGGAGTATCCGGATCAGTTCACCGCGCAGGGCAAAACCGGTTTTGTGCATCAGGCAGTGCTGGCGTTCCTGACGCGGCGTTTTTTTCGGGTGCGTTCACCCTCACACCACATGCTTAATATTTTTTCGAAAGACGCATTTCACCGCCTTCCTGTTCGACACGGAATCGTTTCAGGATGTTCATGCCGAGCAGAGGTTGAATGAGGTTGGGTACGATTATCACTTCCACATTACTGATCGTAAAGGGTCCGAATTTGAGTTCCTGGATAATCGAGGTACAAGCTGTGCTTATGCCATTTGCGGTCAGCGTTGTCGCCCTCTTCTGGCAACGAATTCCTGCGGAATTCGCTACGGCTTGCGGCAGCGTGACGAGTGTAGCGCCCGTGTCGATAGCGAAGTTCAGGTACTGGTTGTTAACCGCCCCATCCACAAAAAACCCCCCGAAACGGCCCTGAGCGATGACCAGCGTTTCAGCAGAGGGATCTCCCGTCTTCGACCCGGATTTCGATGCCCAGGACGAAACCGATTCAGCCTCCTTCGCACAGGGCGTCGCCTGGTAGAGCATGCCGCCGTCAGGGTTCTTGCACTTATAGACCGCATCGGCCCATGCCGATGTGCACGGCAGGATTGCGGCCGCAAACAATATCGCAAGCGTGTTACGCATGAGCACCTCTTTGGGCAAGCACCATTTCAATTCCAACCCCATCCTTGTTGATAATACCCGAATGCCTTCTGAATGCCCGAACTAGCTATCCACTCCAACAATGTCATACAGCCTGTATCTGCCGCTCTTTCCCCTCAGAGCCGCATCGGCGAACTCTCTGCCAACACGGGTGTGTTGCCGGATTTCAGCGTAGGCATGCTCGGACACGAGCAGTTGTGTGCCATATTCCTTGTTGGCCTGCTCAATGCGGCTGGCGAGGTTGACCGCATCCCCTATGGCAGTCATCCGCCGCGCATCCTTGGCGCCTATGCTGCCGAGGACGACCTCTCCGTAATGCACCCCGATGCCGATTTGGAAACTCATGGCGTAAATGTTCTCCAGATATGCCCTGAGTTGCTCGACGGCTTCGAGCATGCCCAGCCCGGCCCGTACGGCCCGGAGCGTGGCCTGCTGCGGCTGGTCGACGCCAAACAGCGCCATCAGGCCATCGCCCATGTAGTTGTCGATATATCCCCCGTTCCGGTTGATCACCTTGCCCATCTGATCGAAATAGCGGTTCAGCACATGGATGACATCGTATGGTGGAAGGGACTCGGAAAAAGCGGTGAATTTGCGGATATCGGCAAACAGGATGGCAATCTTCTGCTCTTTCCCGGCAGCGATGGGAGTCCTGTCCGGCGTCAACTGGCTGGTGAGTTCCACGTCTTCCGCATCCAGCACCAGGCGGCGCAAAGTCACGTCGCCGGTGATCAAAGTCTGGCAGGCGAGGCGAATCTGCGGGCTGAAACGCAGGCGATTGGCGAGTGCCTGCTCGCGGCTGTTGCGCTGGGAGCAGTTCTCCAGCCCATCCAGGATGATGACGCGGCAGGTGGAGCAGCGCGCGTTTCCTCCGCATACATGGGTATGGGGAATCCCGAGCCGCAAGGATGTCTGGAGGATGGTTTCGCCTGCCTCCGCTTCGACGCTCTTGTTGTCCGGCAAGTAAGTGATGGTAGGCAAGGAAATAATGGCCCTGTACGTTTCAATGCAGTCTAGCGAATCAAGGAGCCGGCAGCAATATTTTTCATCCCCTGATTGTGCTCAGCGCAAGGCTTCGCGCTTGCGCGCCTCGATGCGCTTGAGGAACACGCCCATCACTTCGCGGTAGAGTGCGTCCTTGAGCACGCTGTCCTCGTTGCCGGCATCGACGTTGGGATTGTCGTTGATCTCGATGACGTACAGGCGCCTGCCGACCTGCTTGATGTCCACGCCGTAGAATCCGTCGCCGATCAGCCTGGCCGCACGGAGCGCCATCTTCACCACGCGGTCCGGCGCCTCGCCCACGGACAGCGCTTCCGTCTTGCCCTCGACGAAATCGTGCTTCTCGTCGCCGTGCCGGATGATCTGCCAGTGGCCGGGCACCATGAAGTATTTCGCGACGAACAGCGCCCGCCCGTCGAGGATGCCGACGCGCCAGTCGAACTCGGTGGGCAGGAATTCCTGGGCAACGATCAGCTCGGATTTGTCGAGCAGGCCGTTCACTTTTGCGGGCAGTTCTTCTGCCGTTTCCACCTTCACCACCCCCAGCGAGAACGAGCTGTCCGGCTGCTTGAGCACGCAGGGCAGTCCGAGCGTGGAGACGATCTCCTTTACGTTGTCGCGGTGCACCAGCAGGGTCTTGGGTGCGGGGATGCGGTGGCGCGCGAGGATCTCGGCGAGATAGACCTTGTTGTTGCACTTCAGGATGGAATCCGGATCGTCGATCACCACCAGACCCTCGGCGGCCGCGCGCCGCGAGAAGCGGTAGGTGTAGTGGTTGGCGAAGGTGGTGTCGCGGATGAACAGCGCATCGAACTCGGTCAGCCGCCCGTAGTCCGCCTTGGTGATGAATTCCACATGCATGCCCAGCGACTGCGCCGCCTTCTCGAACTTCTGCAGCGCCCGTGGATTGGAAGCCGGTTCGGGGTTGGCGGGGTCATGCAGGATGGCGAGGTTGTAGCGCAGCGCGATCTGTTTGCGTGTCCGCCGCCTGCGCCCCATGAAGTATTCCGTGGTGGCCTGGATCGCGAATTCCTGGTGCGGCGGCGGGATGTCGCTGGCGGCGATCGGCCGCACGCTGCGGATGCGCCAGTGCTGGCCGCGGCGCTCGAATTCGGCGCGCAGCAGCGGCGCCTGCAGCAGGTTGAACAGCTGGCGGCTGAGAGGATTGTGGCGGCTCGCCGCGTTGCTTCCGAAGTAGATGCTGAGCTCAAAGGTATCCGACTTGATGGTCTTCAGCGATTTCTGGATCAGTTCGTCCAGTCCTTCGGTCAGCAGCCGCACCATGTTCTGCGATTGCAGATCTTCGATGGTGCTCGTCCGCGGCAGCGGCTTGTGGCCGCGCGCCTCTGCGAGCAGCGAGACATAGTAGCCGAGCGTCTGGTAGCGGTAGCTCTTGCACAGGTTGAACACGCGGGCGGTGCGGTCGCCGTCATAGTCCGGGTCGGTCAGGTAGGCGCGCGCCGGCACGACGGTCACGCCGGGAATGTCGAGCGGCCAGTCGCGCGGGTTGTTGACTACAATGAGATTGCTCATCACGCTTCCTTTCGTTGCTGCGATCGCCCGTCATTTACTCCCCTCTCCCGCTCGCGGGAGAAGAGGGAGACAGTACAGCGTATCTTCTCCAACACACCATCCAACTGCTGCATGACTTCGTTGTTCCAGAAACGCAGCACCGTGTAGCCTTGGCTGCGCAGCCACGCAGCCACGCAGCCACGCAGCCACGCATCCCGATGCTGATCATATGCCACCTGTTCGGTATGTTGCCCGCCGTCGAGCTCAATGATCAACCTTCGCTCTATGCACACAAAATCTACAATGTAGCGACCTATAGGCTTTTGCCGCTTGAACTTTAGATCCATGAAGCGATGCGCACGCAGGTGATACCACAGCCGCTGCTCGGCTTCAGTCTGGGTGGTGCGCAGGGTCTTGGCGTTGTTTAGCACTCTCCCTCTCCCTTTCTCTCTCCCGCAAGCGGGAGAGGGGAGTGAGTATTAGTTTTTCACATAG
>JAGWMH010000211.1 GCA_028871775.1 Betaproteobacteria bacterium | reverse complement strand
TTATCTGTTTATTTATTTTTGACATGTTCATGTAAGGCTGAATTTCCGTGCGGGTTTCAAAGCAGACAGCATACCATAAGGCAAGCAGGCTTCTGCGCCTGATATGCAGTGCCAGCCTGCTCAGCCGGCAGATTCCCCGCCTTGCAACCTTGCATCCCCTTTGTGTTAAAATGCGCTCCGCAGGCCAAGAGAATTCTGGCGGCTTGAAGTTTCTCCAGCCCTGAGGAGCGTTGCGACAGGCTTATAGCGCCTGCCAGGCTCAGGGAACCGGACAGTTTTAACGATGCTCACCCAATCCGTGCCGGGCACGGGAGAGCGGTGAGTTCGATCCTCCTCCCCCCGGTCATAACGTTCAAGGAGCAAGAACACTATGGCTGAATTTACCGATTACAAAGTCGCCGACATCAAACTGGCCTCGTGGGGCCGCAAGGAAATCGCCATCGCCGAAACCGAAATGCCCGGTCTGATGGCGATCCGCGAGGAATTCGCCAGGAGCCAGCCTCTGCGCGGCGCGCGCATCACCGGCAGTCTGCACATGACCATCCAGACCGCCGTGCTGATCGAGACGCTGAAGGCGCTCGGCGCGCAGGTGCGCTGGGCATCGTGCAACATCTTCTCGACCCAGGACCACGCCGCCGCCGCGATTGCCAAGGACGGCATCGCGGTGTTCGCGGTCAAGGGCGAAACCCTGGAAGACTACTGGGACTACACCCACCGCATTTTCGAGTGGCCGGATGGCGGCTATTCCAACATGATCCTCGATGACGGCGGCGATGCCACGCTGCTGCTGCATCTCGGCTCCAGGGCAGAGAAAGACATCTCGGTGCTGGCGAACCCCGGCAGCGAGGAAGAGCGCATCCTCTTCGCCGCAATCAAGGCCAAGCTCGCAAAGAGCCAAAACTGGTATTCGACGCGGCTGGCGCAGATCAAGGGCGTCACCGAGGAAACCACCACCGGCGTGCACCGCCTGTACCAGATGCACGAGCGCGGCGAACTCAAGATTCCGGCGATCAACGTAAACGATTCCGTCACCAAGTCCAAGTTCGACAACCTGTACGGCTGCCGCGAATCGCTGGTGGACGGCATCAAGCGCGCCACCGACGTGATGATTGCCGGCAAGGTGGCGCTGATCGCCGGTTACGGCGATGTGGGCAAGGGCTCGGCGCAGGCCATGCGCGCGCTGTCGGCGCAGGTATGGGTGACCGAAGTTGACCCGATCTGCGCGCTGCAGGCCGCGATGGAAGGCTATCGCGTGGTGACCATGGAATATGCCGCCGACAAGGCCGACATCTTCGTCACCGCCACCGGAAATTACCATGTCATCACCCACGACCACATGGCGAAGATGAAGGACCAGGCCATCGTGTGCAACATCGGCCACTTCGACAACGAGATCGATGTCGCCTCGATTGAAAAATACCGGTGGGAAGAGATCAAGCCGCAGGTGGATCACGTGATCTTTCCGCCCATGAATGGTCAACCATCCAAGCGCATCATCCTGCTGGCCAAGGGCCGCCTGGTAAACCTGGGCTGCGCCACCGGCCATCCGAGCTATGTGATGTCCAGCTCGTTCGCCAACCAGACCATCGCGCAGATCGAGCTGTTCACGCAGACTGCCAAGTACCCTGTGGGCGTGTATACGCTGCCCAAGCATCTCGACGAAAAAGTGGCGCGCCTGCAATTGAGGAAGCTGAACGCGCAGCTCTCCGTGCTGACCGACCAGCAGGCCGCCTATATCGGTGTGCCCAAGGATGGCCCGTACAAGTCGGAAATCTACCGCTACTAATAGGAATGCGGAATGATGAGTGCGGAATGAGGAAAAAGAATCTGGAAGTGTTGGTTCGCAATCTGCATTCCGCAATCTGCAATCCGCAATCCCCCTAAGGGAGTTCCCATGCGACTCATTCTGATCTGGATACTGAATGCGCTTGCGTTGCTTGCAGTGGCCAACTTCGTGCCGGGGATTCATGTGGACGGGTTCTCCGCCGCGCTGATCGCGGCGTTTTTCCTGGGGCTGGTCAACACCTTGATCCGCCCGCTCCTGCTGTTGCTGACCCTGCCGGTTACGCTGCTCACGCTGGGATTGTTTATCTTTGTCATCAACGGCATGCTGTTCTGGTTCGTCGGTTCGGTGTTGCGCGGTTTTGTGGTGGATAGTTTCTGGCACGGGGTGCTGGGCGCGGTGCTATACAGTATTTTTTCGTGGGCGCTCTCTGCAGCAGCCGCACAATTGATGAGGAAGTCATGAGCAAACCACTTTTCAGTTTTGAATTCTTTCCGCCGCAAACCCCGGAAGGCGTGGAAAAACTCACCGCCGCGCGCAAGCAACTGGCGGCGCTCAAGCCGGAATTCTTCTCCGTCACCTTCGGCGCGGGCGGCTCCACGCAAGACCGCACCCTGGAAGTCATACGCCAGATCAAGGCCGAGGGGCACAACGCCGCCCCCCACCTGTCCTGCGTCGGCTCCACGCGCGAGAACATCCGCGCCATCCTGAACACCTACAAGGACATGGGCATCAAGCGCATCGTGGCGCTCAGGGGCGACCTGCCCTCCGGCATGGGCAGCATCGGCGAGTTCCAGTATGCCAACGAACTGGTATCGTTCATCCGCATCCATACCGGCGAACACTTCCACATCGAAGTGGCGGCCTATCCCGAGTTCCACCCGCAGGCCCAATCACCGCGCGAAGACCTGGTCAACTTCAAGCACAAGGTCATGGCGGGGGCAAATTCCGCCATCACGCAATATTTCTACAACGCTGACGGCTACTTCCGTTTCATCGAAGAAACCCGCAAGCTGGGCGTCACCGTGCCCATCGTGCCCGGCATCATGCCCATCATGAAGTTCTCCCAACTGGCGCGCTTCTCCGACGCGTGTGGCGCGGAAATTCCGCGCTGGATGCGCAAGCCGCTGGAAAGCTACGGTGACGACAACGCATCGGTGCGGGCATTCGGCCTCGATGTCGTCACGCAACTGTGCGAACGCCTGCTCGCCGGCGGTGCGCCGGGGTTGCACTTCTACACGCTGAACCAGGCCGCGCCATCGCTGGAAATCTGGAAGCGGCTGGGGTTGTAAGATGCCCTATTGGAACGTATTTGTAGGTGCAAATTCATTCGCATATAACACTCTATGTGTGCGAATGAATTCGCACCTACACTCCCTGCGCTCTCCAAAATGAGAACACCCGAACTTCTACTCCCAGCCGGCACGCTGGAAAAAATGCGCACCGCCTACGCCTTCGGCGCGGACGCGGTGTACGCCGGGCAGCCGCGCTACAGTTTGCGCGCACGCAACAACGAATTCCAACTGGAAGAGCTGCAAACCGGCATTCGGGAAGCACATGCGCTGGGCAGGAAATTCTACGTCGCCAGCAACCTGATGCCGCACAACGCCAAGGTGAAAACCTACCTGGCCGACATGGAACCGGTCATCGCGATGCAGCCGGATGCCCTGATCATGGCCGACCCCGGCCTGATCGCCATGGTGCGCGAACGTTGGCCGGAAGTGCAGATTCATCTTTCGGTGCAGGCCAACACGGTCAACTACGCGGCAGTGAAATTCTGGCAATCGCTTGGCCTGTCCCGCGTCATCCTGTCGCGCGAACTGTCGCTGGACGAGATCGAGGAAATCCGCCAGCAATGCCCGGACATCGAACTCGAAGTATTCATCCACGGCGCGCTATGTATTGCCTATT
This sequence comes from Betaproteobacteria bacterium, assembly GCA_028871775.1. GTDB lineage: Bacteria > Pseudomonadota > Gammaproteobacteria > Burkholderiales > Gallionellaceae > CAITJF01. The sequence continues at coordinate 16 of JAGWMH010000211.1, read as the reverse complement.
CCGGTCGTTGCCTGCT
>JAGWMH010000210.1 GCA_028871775.1 Betaproteobacteria bacterium | reverse complement strand
CGCATCGCCGGCGGGCTGCTGGTGCTAATTATTGCCATTGCCATGTTTGATGCCAGAACCAGCACGGCCCGGCACACCGACGCAGAGCAAGCCGAAGCGGAATCGAAAAATGACATTGCCGTGGTACCGCTGGCGATTCCCCTGTTGGCGGGACCGGGGGCAATCAGTTTGACTATCGTTGATGCACACCAGGCGGGTAGTTTGCCAGGCAAGTTCGTATTCTGTTTAGGGATTGCCGCGGTGGCGGTGATTGTCTGGCTGGTATTGCGGCTGGCCGAGCCTATCGGTCAGCGTCTTGGCACGGGCGGGCTCAACATCGCCACCCGGGTCATGGGGCTGATTCTCGCTGCCATGGCGGTGCAATTCATGGCAGATGGGCTGCTGGATTTATTTCCCGGCCTGTCTCACTGAACGCAACACCGGGTCACGGTTGCGACTGACCTCCCGCCTTCAGCAGCTGGGATAAATCCTGCGAAGCTTGCGATGCAGGTTGCGGGCCTTCGATTTTCTTCCGGGCCAAGTCCACCATCTCCCCGGCGCCCCATGACACCAGAGAGGCGAGTGCAAACACCAGCATGCCGCGCATCATGCCCTTGCCGATTCCCTGCTCATCCAGGTAACGGTTGCAATACCAGGCGGCAATGAAGAACACGATGGTGGAGATGATCAGGTTCAGCATGCCCGGAAGCTCGAATGTCATGGGTTTTTCCGCGGTTAGCAGGGAGTCAATCCCCGCAAGGGGGCCGGCGGGTTCACCGCTGCTCCGCAGCGACCCGTTTGCGCAAGGAGAAGCGCATTGCGCCGGATGATTGTACATTCGGCGCAATACCAAAGGTAGGCAATCTGCTGCCTCGAAGAGATTTTTGCACCCTGTGGGTGCCGAACCTGTAGCCATTAGTAGGCCGCCCAGAGGAGGGATTGGTTGCTCCATGGCTTGTCTTTGCGACCAGAAAAAAATGAACATAAAAATCTGTCTCAGGTATATTTTCCATGATATAAAGATACCCGTCTGTTGCCTGATTGTTGCAATACTCTTTTGGTTTGGAGAGGCTGGAATTGGTGGTGTTATATGAAAGCGGGTTTTAATCTAACTAGCGGAGGAAGGAGTGATTATGAGTATGAAAAAGTACAGATTGAGAACGGTCTCTATTGCCCTATGTTTGAGCGTGATGGCTTTTTCCGGCGCGGGGTACTCTGAAGAATTGCCAAAGGCAAAAGCTGACCCCGGCAAAAACGCCACATGGACTGAAGAAGCAGTCAAGGAAAATTACATCATGAATTGTGCTCCTTGCCACGGAGAAACCGGGAAGGGGAATGGTCCTCTTGCAGTAGATAGTTTCAGAGGGGTAAAGCCGCGTAATTTGAACAACGCCAAACTTATGTCAGCTCGAACAGACGAGGACCTTTTCAAGGCTACCAAATTTGGTGGAGAGTCAGTAGGGTTCTTCGGGAGAATGCCGAGCTGGAGGGATACCTTTACCGATGTAGAGATAAAACAAATTGTTCAATATGTCAGGAAAAATATCTGTAAGTGTGAATACAATGAAAAAAAATGAAGTTGACGTGAGGATTGTGTCCATTCCTGTTGCGCTGGCAAGCTGGCAATAAAAAGGGAACCCTAAAAATCCGTCATGACGGACTTGGCACGGCATCCAGCAGTTTGGTTCAACTGGATTCCCGCCCTCGCGGGAATGACGAAACTGAATTATTAGATGTGCTAGATGTACCCTATTGGAACGGTTACTTCTTGGCGCCGTTCACGGCTGTCTTAAGAGTTGCCCCAGCCTTGAATGCCTGAGCTTTTGCAAAAACCAAGAGATATTTATCCTACATATAGTGATTGGAGTGGTCATGAATCTAAACTTTTTGCGTTTGATAACGGCCTTGGCTATGCTTTTTCATTTCAGCGGCAGCGCGGCTGGCACATGGGAAAAGAATATAAAACGGATTGTAATCCCATCATTCGGCTTGACGGCGGACCAACTGCCCGATCCTCAAAGTAAAGGGGCAGCGCTCTTGGCATCGTATTGCGGCCAGTGCCACAATCTTCCGAGCCCCAAGATGCATTCAACAGGCGACTGGCCCGCGAGGTTTGAAAAGATGATGGGTCACGCCGTGCTTATGGCGGGGGCTTCGCCTGGTGTCAAGATACCTGCCGATAAAGAGAAAAAAGAGATCGTTTCCTATCTGGAAAAGAATGGGTTCAGAGAACTTCCGGCGAATTCCCCGTTACGCGCAGAACCCGAGGCATTCAATGTCGCCTGGTTCTGCTCGGTGTGCCATGCCGTACCCGACCCTGACCAGTTTCCTGCAAAAGAATGGAGCAAGATCGTTGACCGGATGAACAGCTATAGAAAAAAACAGGGCAGGGAAGAGATGAGCAATTCTGACAGGAAGGGAATAATAAATTTCCTTGCAAAGGGGCGACCGTAAGTGTCTGACAGCCATTTCAGGGAATAACAGAGGACAGACTGGGAAGCTCGAATGTCATGGGTCTTTATCTTGTTCCGGAATATTACGCATAATGATTTCTCATATGCAGCTAGCAGGACGATATAGCGTCAGCGTATCATGTCAGTCGGCGCAATACTAAAAGCTGGTAGATACCAAAAAACTACATATGCGTGTATCGCGGAGTGGGTTCAGCCAAAGCCTTTTCCACCTTCATGAAGGCAAGATCAACGAAATCCGTGCTGGTGTAGTCGTTGTCGTTGATGTCGAAGCCTTGCTCGACAATCAGGCGGCGGCATGTGGCGACGACGCCCGCATCGTACTTGATACCCGACCACCGGGTGATTTCATCGAGGGCGGCCGCTATGCCCTTGGCGTCGCGGTAGGGGCGAGCCGAATGGATGGCTTCCACAACGTCCGCGACGGTGATGATGCGTGATTCGAGAATGATGTCGTCGCCCATGAGACCATTTGGGTAGCCGGAGCCATCGAGTTTTTCGTGGTGCTGCAGGATCATGGTTGCGATCGGCCAGGGGAAATGCACGGATTTCAATATCTTGTAGCCCATGGCCGGATGCAGGTGGATGGTCTTCCATGCATCGAAGCCGAGATGGCCGCGATCCGCCAGCACTTCCGTCGGCACCACAATTTTTCCGATGTCGTGCACCATGCCGCCGAAATAGATGCCTTCGAGACGCTGCTCGTCAAGCTTCAGTTCGCGGCCGATGGCATAAGCGAGGGCAGCCACGCGCCGTTGATGGCCGGCGGTGTAAGGATCGCGTAATTCGACAGTCGCGGATACCGAATTGATGGTCTCGATCAGGCTCTCTTTCAGCTTGATCGAATATTGGCGGATTTTTTCCTCGGCCGCTTTTCGCTCGGTGATGTCCCTCAGGTAGGCGGTAAAGTAAGGGCTGCGACCGGGATGAATCGGCAGCACGGTAAGTTCGACAGGAATCTCCCTGCCGGACTTGGTCTGAGCATTCACCTCAACCCGGCGGCCAATGATGTTACCTTTCCCGGTTTGCAGGTAGTGTGCCAGTGCCGCGCGATGCAGGTTGCGGTAGCGTCCGGGGATAATCAGTTCGTCCAGGCGTTGGCCGATGGCTTCCGTTGCCGAGTAACCAAAGACGACTTCGGCGGCATGGTTGTATTCGACGATGATGCCGTCATGATCGATGGCGATGATGCAGTCGAGCGAAGAATCCAACAGCGCATTAAACCATTCCTGGTCAACCAGATGCTCGTGCAGCAATAGCGG
>JAGWMH010000209.1 GCA_028871775.1 Betaproteobacteria bacterium | reverse complement strand
CTGGCCGTCCACACCCTTGCGAAACTGCGCATACTGCTGCGAGAAATGCACCGGAGAAACCCAGCTGCCCAGAAAATCTGCGCCGAACGACAATACCACCTTGGCCTTGTTGATGTTGAAGCGCGGCATTTCCACGCCATACGATTTTTTGTTGGCAGCGCGCAGCACGGCCGGCGCAATCGCCTCATAGACAAAATGATTCTTGCAGCCGAAGCTGTCCAGATAATTGCCCAGCAGCGCCTTGAGATGGCCGCTCACGCCGCCGGTCAAAAAAGCGATTTCTTCGCCGCTCACGCCGTTGAGCTTTTCGGCGATCAGCGCATAGGCTTTTTCCCAGGTGATGGTTTCGCCCTGGCTGCCCTTGCGCAACAGCGGCTCGCGCACACGGTCGGGATTGTAGTGGTGCTGCACGCCCGCCTGCCCCAGGCCGCACGTCTTGCCGCGATTGATCGCGGAATCTGGGTTGCCCTCCAGCTTCAGCACGCGCCCTTCGCGTATGCGTCCGGTGATATTGCAACCCGCATCGCACTGCGCGCAGGTCGAATTAAAGTAAGTGCTGATGCTGGGAATCACGTAGTCGTTCGCTTCAACGTACGAAACCACAGTTTCCTTGCCGTCCTCGACTGAAGTATTGCCGCAGCCGTTCAGCGCAACCGCCACACTGCCCCAGCCCAGCACCTTCAGGAAATCACGCCGATCAAACGGGTGCCCGGCCAAATGTTTTACGGAACCACTGTTCATCATCACAACCTCTCTGGAAAATTCTTGAAATGCCATGCCTGCCTATTTGTGGCATTGCCAGCAATCGTTGGGACCTTGCGCCTTGACCGCGCCGCCAGACGTGTCGGCTGCCGGTTTCTGGAAAGTGTACCAATAAGCCTGGTTACCAATCGGTTTGCCGCCCTCGGCGGTGACCGGATGATCTTTCTGATGACAGCTGGCGCACCAGCCCATGGAAAGCGACTTGCTGCGGCGCGCCACCGTCATTCCTTTCACATCGCCGTGACAATAGCCACAAACCTCCTGCACCGGGCGGTTTAACTGAGAAATAAAACGTTCGATATGGCGCTCGTGGCTGAAACGCACGAAATCCGGCAGATCATGCACCTTCTTCCAGGGAATGGTTTTTTTGGCATCCCAGTACTCGAACAGCTTTTTAATGCGCGGCGTTTCGCGTACCGATGCGATGTTCTGGTGACAGCCGATGCATTTCTGCAGCGGCGGAATCCCTGCCACCGCACTGCGTCTGGCGTAGGTATGGCAATACATGCAGTCGATCTGCATACCGCCCTTGGCTGCATCGCCGGCATGGCGATCATGGGGAAACTCGATGGGTTGCTCAATAGCCGGGCCCAGATCATCCGGGGTCATTGGCGCAGGTTGCGGGGAATCGACTGCATAGCTGCTCACAGCAGCAAACAGTCCTATCAGCAAGACAGGCAAACGTAGAAAACGGTGCATCGTAAAGGCTCCCCGGCAAACAATCTAACCCACGTCAGCACGCGGCTAACGTGATAAAAAATGAAACGGATTATTTTTGATGCGGCGTATCGCGCTAAAACTGTTATTTATCTTATTATTTTGTACCAGCTGAAAAGTTATTGGGCAGCGACGCAGACGAATAATGTCTAGTCTCAAAACCAAAGTCAACATCCTAACGGCACTAATTTGACAAATAACAATAAATCCCATGCGCCGATGCCCTCCGGACAGGCCCAGAGCATGGTATAGAGCGGCCTCTCCGGAACAGGGGGCGGCAAACCGACGGATATTGGCCCGGCACCAGCCCGGTCAGACGTTGAAGCGGAAGTGCATGACATCCCCATCCCGCACCACGTAGTCCTTGCCTTCCAGGCGCATCTTGCCTTTTTCCTTGGCGCCCGCCTCGCCCTTGCAGGCGATGAAGTCCTCGTAGCTGATGACCTCGGCGCGGATGAAACCGTGCTCGAAATCGTTGTGGATGACGCCCGCCGCCTGCGGCGCGGTGTCGCCGGCATGGATGGTCCAGGCACGCACCTCCTTCACGCCGGCGGTGAAGTAGGTCTGCAAGCCGAGCAGCTTGTAGGCCACGCGGATCAGGCGGTTCAGGCCGGGCTCCTCGAGGCCGACATCGGCCAGGAATTCCTTTTTGTCCGCGTCGGAAAGTTCGGCGATCTCCGCTTCCAGCGCGGCGCAGATCGGCACCACCGGTGCGCCTTCCCTGGCGGCGTATTCTTCCAAGCGCGTCAATAGCGGGTTGTTTTTGAAGCCATCCTCCGCCACGTTGGCGACATACATGGCGGGTTTGACGGTGAGCAGGCATAGCGGTTTGAGCAGCGCGAGCTGGCCTGCATCCAGCTTCATCATGCGTGCCGGTTTGCCTTGGTCGAGATGCGCGGAAACCTGCTCCAGCAATGCGCCAAGTTTGGCAGCTTCCTTGTCGCCGGATTTCGCCAGCTTGGCATTGCGCGCCTGCGCCTTTTCCACCGTTTGCAAATCGGCCAGCGCCAGTTCGGTGTTGATGGTTTCGATGTCGGAAACCGGATCAACCTTGCCCGCCACATGCACCACGTTGTCGTCCTCGAAGCAGCGCACCACGTTGACGATGCCGTCCGTCTCGCGGATGTTGGCGAGGAACTGGTTACCCAGGCCTTCGCCCTTGCTTGCTCCCGCCACCAGCCCGGCGATGTCCACGAACTCGGTTATGGCGTATTGCATTCTTTGCGGCTTGACGATTTCCGCCAGCGCCTCCATGCGCGCATCCGGCACCTCGACGATGCCGACATTCGGCTCGATGGTGCAGAAGGGATAATTCTCCGCCGCGATGCCTGCCCTGGTCAGCGCATTGAACAGCGTGGACTTGCCGACATTGGGCAGACCAACGATACCGCATTTCAAGCTCATTCTTGCTCCTTCAAATACTTAAAAACGTTTGCCACAGAGCACACAGAGAGAATCAAATTCGGACGACCATGCTGCTAAGGGTTTTCTCTGTGGTCTCTGTGGCTTGAATTATGGTTTTTCGTTACGTGCTATGCAGCTTCAGCATCGCCGCTTCCAGCTTGCCTTCCACGATGAGCGGCGCCACATCCTGCGCGCGCCGCATGGCGTGTTCGATCAATTCCATCTCTTCGCGGCGCGGCGCATTCAGCACGTAGGCCGATACATCGGCGCGCTCGCCGGGGTGGCCGATGCCGAGGCGCAGGCGCCAGAAATCGCGGGTGCCGAGATGGGCGATGATGTCTTTCAGGCCATTATGCCCGCCGTGGCCGCCGCCCAGCTTGAGTTTGACGCTGCCGGGCGGCAGGTCAAGCTCGTCATGCACCACCAGGATTTGCTGCGGGGCGATCTTGTAAAACAGCGCCTGCGCCACCACCGCATGGCCGCTGACGTTCATGAAGTTCTGTGGTTTGAGCAGGAAAAGTTCGCGCCCATGCACCGTACCGCGCGCAGTCAAACCGTGGAACTTGCTCTCCGCCCTGAAAGCAAGCTGGTGTGCGCGCGCAAACTCGTCCACCCACCAGAAACCGGCGTTGTGACGCGTGCCGTCATATTCATGCCCGGGATTGCCCAAGCCGACGATTAGTTTTATTTCGCTCATCTCATGGCTCGCACCATGAAAAAAGCCCGCCATGCAATCGAAGAAAGCATGGCGGGTTTTTTTATCCTGCGGATTGCGCTGATTACTTCGCCGCAGGTTTTGCGGCAGGCTTGGCCGCAGCTTTCGCATCGGCGG
>JAGWMH010000208.1 GCA_028871775.1 Betaproteobacteria bacterium | reverse complement strand
TCCTGCATCTTGTTGGCGGCCTCGGCTTGCAGCGTACCGCTGCGTGTCCACTCGCGCAAAAATTTCTGACAGGTGCCGGCGGAGAGTTTGAAGAAGTAGTGGTCGGAATTGCGCCGCTCCGGTTGCGCACCGGACACGGCGGAATACGGGTTGATCAGCTCGGTGGGCGCGTAGGTGGTGCCGCAGGCTTCGCAGTTGTCGCCGTACTGGTCTTTGGCGTGGCACTTGGGGCATTCGCCCTTGATGAAGCGATCCGGCAGGAACATCTGCTTGACCGGGTCGTAGAACTGTTCGATGGAACGCACCTCGATCAGGCCGGCAGATTTGAGCTTGCGATAAATTGCCTGTGCGTATTCCCTGGTCTCGGCGCTGTTGGTGCTGCCGTAGTGGTCGAACTCGACATGGAAGCCGTCGAAATCCGCCTTGTGTTCGTGCCACACGCGATCTATCAGTTGCTCCGGCGTGATGCCTTCCTTCTCGGCGCGCAGCATGATCGGCGTGCCGTGGGTATCGTCGGCGCACACGTAATGCACTTCGTGCCCCTGCATCTTCTGGAAGCGCGCCCAGATGTCGGTCTGGATGTATTCGACCAGGTGTCCGAGGTGGATGCTGCCGTTGGCGTAAGGCAGCGCGGAAGTGACCAGTATCTTGCGCGGCATGAATGGAAAACCCCTTTGAAAGTGCGGCAATTGTAGCAAACTCGGCCTATAGGCGTGAGGATGAATCTTGGGTAGAATGCGTGCCCCGAATAATTTTTATGTCTGGAGCAGCAAATGAATATTACCGAAGCGGACGTGCAGGCGGCGCTGAAACAATTGACCGACCCGAACACGAAAAAAGACTTCGTCAGCGGCAAGTCGGTGAAGAATATCAAGATCAGCGGCAGCGATGTGTCGCTCGACATCCAGCTCGGTTACCCGGCAAGAAGCGTGTGGGGCGAGATACGCGCGATGGTGGAAAACCATTTGCGCAGCAGCCTGCCGGGCGTGGGCAAGGTCGCCGCGAATGTGACCAGCAAGGTGATCCCGCATGCGGTGCAGCGCGGCGTGAAACTGGTGGATGGAGTGAAGAACATCATCGCGGTGGCGAGCGGCAAGGGCGGGGTGGGCAAATCCACCACGGCGGTGAACATTGCGCTGGCGCTGGCGGCGGAAGGTGCGCACGTGGGCATGCTGGATGCCGACATCTACGGCCCTTCGCAGCCCACCATGCTGGGCATCAGCGGCCAGCCCGAGTCGGTTGATGGCAAGCTCATGGAACCGATGCAGGGGCATGGGCTGCAGGCCATGTCCATCGGCTTCCTGATTCCGGACACCGATACGCCGATGGTGTGGCGCGGCCCGATGGTGACGCAGGCGCTCGACCAGCTGTTGCGCCAGACGCGCTGGGATGGGTTGGACTATCTGGTGGTGGATCTGCCGCCCGGCACGGGCGACATCCAGTTGTCCCTGGCGCAGAAGGTGCCGGTGACCGGCGCAGTGATTGTGACCACGCCGCAGGACATCGCGCTGATGGATGCGCGCAAGGGGCTCAAGATGTTCGAGAAGGTGGACATCAAGATACTGGGCATCGTGGAAAACATGAGCACCCACATCTGCTCCAAGTGCGGGCATGAGGAACACATCTTCGGGGCGGGCGGCGGCGAGAAGATGTGCCAGGATTACGGCGTGGAACTGCTTGGCTCGCTGCCTCTGGACATCCACATCCGCGAGCAGGCCGATTCCGGCAACCCTTCCGTGACAGCCAACCCGGATGGCGCGGTTGCCAATGCGTACAGGCAGATTGCGCGGCGACTGGCGGTAAAGATTGCCGACATGGCGCAGGATCACAGCGCGGTGTTTCCGAAGATCGTGGTGCAGAATACTTAGAGGAGAAGCGTGATAAGTGATGAGTGATAAGTGACGGGTAGAACGCTTTTACCATTCACCATTCACTATTCACCTTTCACCGAATTTCATGAGCATCAAGTCGGACAAATGGATCCGCCGCATGGCGGAGCAGCACAACATGATTTCCCCGTTCGAGCCCGGCCAGGTGAAGATGGCAAACGGCAATCGCATCGTGTCTTACGGCACGTCAAGCTATGGCTACGACATCCGCTGCTCCAACGAATTCAAGCTGTTCACCAACATCAACAGCACCATCGTTGACCCGAAAAACTTCGACCCCAATTCCTTCGTCGAAGTGGACGGCGATTACTGCATCATCCCGCCCAACTCCTTCGCGCTGGCGCGCACCGTGGAATACTTCCGCATCCCGCGCAACGTGCTGACCATCTGCCTGGGCAAGAGCACCTACGCGCGCTGCGGCATCATCGTCAACGTCACCCCCTTCGAACCCGAATGGGAAGGCTACGTGACCCTGGAATTCAGCAACACCACGCCGCTGCCGGCCAAGATCTACGCCGGTGAGGGCTGCGCGCAGGTGCTGTTCTTCGAAAGCGACGAGGTCTGCGAGACGAGCTATCGCGATCGCGGCGGCAAGTACCAGGGTCAGCGCGGCGTGACCCTGCCGAAGACCTGAGGCGGGCGCCGCGAAGGCGCCAGCCCGAACCGCCCGGACCGCCCGGCCTACGCGGCCAGTTCGGCGCGCAGGCGCAACACCTGGGCGCGTACCTGCGCGGGCGCGGTGCCGCCGACGAGGTCGCGCGAGGCCACCGAGCCGGACAACTTCAGCACCTCGGCCACGTCGGGCTGCACGGCCGGGTGCAGCCGCTGCAGCTCCTGCAGGGACAGCTCCCCGAGGTCGCGACCGCTTTGCACGCATTCGCGCACCGCCAGGGCCACCGCCTCGTGCGCGTCGCGGAAAGGCAGGCCCTTCCTGACCAGATAGTCGGCCAGGTCGGTCGCCGTCGCGTACCCGCGCAGCGCGCTGCGCCGCATGGCCTGCTCGTCCACCTCGAGCCCGGCCATCATGTCGGCGAACAGGGTCAGGGTGTCGAGAACGGTGTCGGCAGCGTCGAACAAGGGTTCCTTGTCCTCCTGGTTGTCCTTGTTGTAGGCCAGGGGCTGCGCCTTCATCAGCACCAGCAGGGCGTTGACGTGGCCGATCACCCGCGCCGACTTGCCGCGCGCCAGCTCGGGAACGTCGGGGTTCTTCTTCTGCGGCATGATGCTCGAGCCGGTGCAGTAGCGGTCGGGCAGGCGGATGAAGCCGAAGGCCTGGCTCATCCACAGCACCAGCTCCTCGCTCAGCCGCGAGACGTGCACCATGATCAGCGCGGCGGCGGCGCAGAACTCGATCGCGAAGTCGCGGTCGCTGACGGCGTCCAGCGAGTTCCGGCAGACGTCCTCGAAACCCAGCTCGCGCGCCACCATCTCGCGATCGAGCGGATAACTGGTGCCGGCCAGCGCGGCAGCTCCCAGCGGCAGCCGGTTGATGCGCCGGCGGGCGTCGGCGAGACGTTCGGCGTCGCGCCCGAACATTTCCACGTAGGCCAGCAGGTGGTGCCCGAAGGTCACCGGCTGCGCCACCTGCAGGTGGGTGAAGCCGGGCATGATGGTGTCGGCGTGGCGCTCGGCCAGGTCGACGAGCGACAGGCGCAGCGCGCGCAACGCCTGCTGGATGCGGTCCACCGCGTCGCGCAGCCACAACCGGATGTCGGTGGCCACCTGGTCATTGCGGCTGCGCCCGGTATGCAGGCGCTTGCCGGCGTCCCCCACCAGCTGGGTCAGGCGCGCCTCGATGTTCAGGTGCACGTCCTCGAGCTCGAGCTTCCAGTCGAAGCGCCCCTGCTCGATTTCCTC
>JAGWMH010000207.1 GCA_028871775.1 Betaproteobacteria bacterium | reverse complement strand
GGTAACTCTTGCACAGGTTGAACACGCGGGCCGTGCAGTCGCCGCCATAGGCCGGATCGGTCAGGTAGGCGCGCGCCGGCACGACGGTCACGCCGGGTATATCGAGTGGCCAGTCGTGCGGGTTATTGACTACGATGAGATTGCTCATGATTCACCCTTTCGAGGTGCCCGTTCACATAGTTTTCTTCAGCAGCTTGCGCAAAGCGGCAAGCGGGCGGGTGTTGAGCACGTCGGCTTTTTCCAGCCAGCCGCGCCGCGCCTGCCCGATGCCGTAGCGCAGGTTGCTGAAGTCGAAGGTGCTGTGCGCATCCGAGTTGATGCTGACCAGCACGCCTTCTTCCTTTGCGCTCTGGCAGTGGCTGTCGAGCAGGTCGAGGCGTTCCGGGTGGGCGTTCAGTTCGAGGAAGCAGCCGCGCTGTTTCGCATGGCGGATGATGCGCAGTATGTCCACATCGTAGGGCTCGCGCTTTTCGATCAGGCGGCCGCTGGGATGGGCGAGCAGCGTGAAGTGCGGGTGATCCATTGCGCGCAGGATACGCTCGGTCTGTCTGGCGCGCGACAGCTCGAAGCGGCTGTGCACCGCGCCCACCACCAGGTCGAGCCGCGCCAGCACCGTATCCGGCAGGTCGAGGCCGCCGTCCTCGAGGATGTCCACCTCGATGCCCTTGAGCAGCGTGATGCCGTCCAGTTGGGTGTTGAGGCGGTCGATCTCGTCGCACTGGCGCGCCAGCTGCACCGGGTCGAGGCCGTGCGCCACGGTGAGGCGGCGCGAGTGCTCGGTGATCGCCAGATATTCCAGCCCCAGCGCTTTGGCCGCCAGCGCCATGTCGCGCAGGCTGTCGTGGCCGTCGGTGGCTTTGGTGTGCGCATGCAAGTCGCCACGCAGATCGGACAGTTCCACCAGGTGCGGCAGTCGCCCGGCGTGCGCCGCTTCGATTTCGCCGCGATCCTCGCGCAGCTCAGGCGGAATGTAGGGCAGATCGACGGCGCGGTACACCGATTCCTCGCTGTCTCCGGCGATGCGCTGCGCGCCGCGAAACACGCCGTATTCGTTGACCTTCAGGCCGTGCTGCTGCGCGATGCGGCGGATCGCGATGTTGTGCGCCTTGGAGCCGGTGAAGTAGTGCAGCGCCGCGCCATAGCTCTGTTGCGCCACCACGCGCAGGTCAACCTGCAGGCCGCATTTGAGCAGGATGCTGGCGCGCGTCTCGCCCGCGGAAAATACCTCGGCCACTTCGTCATAGGCGGTGAAGCGTTGCATCACAGTGCTGTCCGGCGCGGCGGTCACCAGGATATCCAGGTCGCCGACGGTCTCGCGCATGCGCCTGAAGCTGCCGGCCACAACCACCTGCTGCACGCCGGGGATGGCTTGCAGAAAGGCGCGCAGCGCTTCGGCATATTGCGCCGCGGTGGCGAGCTTGAAGCGCCGGCTCTGGCTGGCATGCGCTTCCACGGCCTGCAGAATGTTCTGCTCGGTTTTTTCGCCGAAGCCGGGCAGCGCGCGGATGCGGCCATCCTGCGCGGCGCGATGCAGCTGCTCGACGGTCTGCACGTCGAGATCATGGTACAGCGCCTTCACCCGCTTCGGCCCCAGGCCGGGAATTTTCAGCAGCTCGGTGATCGCGGGCGGCAGCTCGTGGCGCAGGCGCTCCAGCAGGCTGCAATGCCCGGTGGTAATGATTTCGGAAATCTTGCCCGCGAGATCGCTGCCGATGCCGGGCAGACGGGTCAGGTCGTCGCCGCGCTCCGCCAGCAGGCGCGCCTCCTGCGGCAGGTCGCCCAGGATGCGCGCGGCATTGCGATAGGCGCGGATGCGGAACGGATTCGCTCCCTCAATCTCCAGCAGGTCGGCGATCTCGGTAAAGACGGCGGTGATGTCGGCGTTATGGACTGGCATCTGGGTACCTCCATAAACCTGAAAACAGAAATTCAAGCCACAGAGATCACAGAGCACACAGAGAGGGTGGCAGCTCGGTTTGTTTTTGCGAGTTGGGTGACAAGTCGCCCATCCCCGCTTACCCCGATTCCTCTGTGATCTCTGTGTTCTCGGTGGCCAAATGTCTTTTTCAGGCAAGCCATAATGAAGCGAAGCATTAAATCAGTGGGTGGCTATTCGTCGCTGAGGTGCGGCGTCAAGCCTTCTGCCGGTTCGCCGGTTTCCGGGTCGGTCCAGTCGGCGATGCCGATTTCCGCCTCAGCCTCTTCCAGCGACTCACCTTCTTCATAGCCGGTATTGTCCTGGTCTTGCATGTCCTGCACCGCATCAAGCAGTGTTGGAAAGGGGCCGTACAATTCGTCGCTGAGTTTGTCCTGCCAGTAGAAACCATCCGGCCGCTCAATCACCCGCGCCTGGTCATAGTCGGGTGGGGTTTGTGGAATGGGTATCGCAGTAGTCATGGTTGCCTCCAATCAGATTTGCGGGTTGCTGGATTTTACAGGATGCGGCGCCGTCTCAAGTGCACCGCTACCCGATACATCGCCGATGCGGCGATCACATGTTTTGCCGTGTGCCCGCTGAACACGCCGGTCAGCGCTGCAATCTGATGATCCGTGAAATCGCACAACAAGGCCAGCAGGTAGAGTCCGATGACGGCGAAAATATCCTTGTCGCCGCTGTAGCGCGGCGGATAAAGCCAGAGCAGCAGCGGGATCAGCAGCATCGGATAGAACTGTATCACGCCGTAGGCACGCAGGTCGCCGCTGCCGTGTGTTTCGCTCCAGCCCCAGTATCCCACGCTGCCCAGCCCCGCGGCGAACAGCAGCGGCAGCAGGCGCAATCCGGCGGCCGGGCTGACGCGTTCGCACAGGATCGCGGCGAGCCAGGACATCAGCGCCAGCGAAATCGCCGCGCGGTCCCACACCAGTCGGCTGTTGTCCGGGGCCAGATGATAATAACCGGAGCCGAGGCCGACCAGGACCGCGGCGAGAAAGAACAGGCGGTAGGGCAGAGCCTCGCGCAGGTCGATGAAGGCGTGGCGCCACGTCTTGCTGGACAGGAAGCGCAGACCTGCCAGTCCCGCCAGCACGAACAGCACGTTGGAGGCGGTGTCGAGGCAGTTGGCCATGCCGAAACAGGCGCGCCGGTCGGCGAAATCATGGTATTGCAGCGGCTGCGGGATGCGCGGCAGCAGCCATGCCAGACCGGCCACCGCCGCGGCAAGCAGCCACAGGCCGAGAGCCTTTTTGTCAGGCTGGAGCGGCATCGACCAGCCTTTGATAGGCCGCGAAGTCGCCGGCGGAAAAGCAGCAGAAGATTACCTCGCGGATGGCGCCGAATTGCGGCAGCGCTGAGCTGACGGTTGCAACCGCAACGCGGGCGGCAAGTTCCACGGGATAACCGTAGACACCGGTGCTGATGCAGGGAAACGCGATGGTGTGCGCGCCATGCTCGGCCGCAACCCGCAGCGAGTTGCGGTAGCAGGAAGCCAGTAGCTCCGGCTCGCCGTGCGTGCCGCCATGCCAGACCGGGCCCACGGTGTGGACGATGAATTTTGCCGGCAGGCGATAGCCACTGGTGAGCTTCGCCTCGCCCACCTTGCAGCCATCCAGCAGGCGGCACTCTTGCAGCAGCTCGGGTCCGGCGGCGCGATGTATCGCCCCGTCCACTCCGCCGCCGCCGAGCAGAGAAGAGTTGGCGGCGTTGACGATGGCATCGACCTTGAGCGTGGTGATGTCGGCCTGCACGATACGAAGTGTGGATGGCATGGTTAATCTCTAAATAGAAATCGAAAAATGCGCTCTGCCATAGGTGTTG
>JAGWMH010000002.1 GCA_028871775.1 Betaproteobacteria bacterium | reverse complement strand
CTGACAATTTCCCACAGTGCTTGCCTTGTAGAATTGGATATCTTTAGCGTTTCAAGCAAAGAAAAAGCCCGGCAGCGCCGGGCCTTTGTTTCACTCACCAACTGGCTAACGCAAGTTCAAACTTTCTTTCAGAATTTTGGGAGTGATAAATATCAACAGCTCTTTTTTGTTATCACTCTTGACGTCGTTCTTGAAGAACCAGCCAAGGACAGGGATATCACCAAATAATGGAACCTTCTGGACCGAATCAGTTACATCCTGGGTATAAACACCGCCAATCACCACGGTGCCGCCGTTATCGACCAAAACCTGGGTCGTTACCTGTTTGTTATTGATGCTCGGTACACCACCATATATGTTACCTACCGTATCCTGAGTCACGTTCACGTCCATGTTGACATGGTCGTCCGGGGTAATCTGCGGGGTCACCGCGAGGCTCAAGGTTGCATCCTTAAAAAGTGTGGTACAACCAGTTGTTGCAGAACAAGACTGATATGGAATCTGAACACCGGACTTAATTGTCGCCGCTTTTTTATCGGCCGTCACCACACGCGGACTGGCTATGGACTTGGTTGTTCCATCCAGTTCTGATGCGGTCAACTCCAGGGTCAGGGTCTTGGTTGCCGTCGGGTTAAATAGTGAAAGGGTCAACCCACCCAGCCCTGAACCGGCTCCGGGTAGAGCCACGTTACCCGCCACAGCAGCACGCTGGCCTTGTTGTAATGCATCAATGCCAAACCCCTGGCCTGCAGCAGCAGTGCTACCAGGTCCGACGTAACCTAGTTTACCCCCCAGCGTTCGGTTAAAGGAATCGCTTGCTTCAACAAACCTTGCCTCGATCAGCACCTGACGCACCGGTACGTCAATTTGCTTGATAAGTTTGCGTGCCTCTTCCAAGCGCGATGTCGTGTCCTGGATAAACAAAGTGTTGGTACGGACATCTATCACTGCGCTGCCGCGCTTGGACAGTATGCGCTGCTTGTCATTGGTCAGCATGGCGGCCACCGCATCTGCTTTCTGATAACTAAGCTGAAAACTTTCGGTATGGATGGGTTCAAGATCAGAAATTTCCTGATTCGATGTAAGATTAATTTTTTCCTTGGCGGCCAATTCGTCACGCGGGGCAATTTGCATCACGTTGCCATTTACACGCTTATCCAACCCCTTGCTTTGCAAAATAATGTCCAGCGCCTGATCCCACGGCACATCCTTCAAGCGCAAGGTGAGGTTGCCGCTCACCGTATCGCTGATTATCATGTTCATGGGGATGTTGTTGCTGTTGATGAAATCACCAATCACATACAGGGCTTCGCGTACTAATATGTTCTGGAAGTTCAGCGTCAGCTTTTCTCCCGCATAGCCAGCTTGACCACTCTTCACCAATTTGTTCGGGTCATCCGCCAGCGGTTTGATTTCCACGATGAATTTGTTGTCCGTCTGGTAGGCGGCTTGTTCCCATAGACCCTTGGGCTCAATGACCATGCGCACATCGTCACCCTGCACAAAAGTATCAATGCCCTCTACCGGCGTGCCGAAATCCGTTACGTCAAGTTTGCGTTGCAGGTTGCGCGGCAAACTGGTCTTTATGAAATCCACAATCAGGCTCTTGCCTTGCTGCTTGATGTCTATGCCCACATCAGCATCCGACAAATCGATCTGGATGCGCCCCTCGCCATTCTTGCCGCGATGAAAATCAACATCGCGCAGGCTGTGTTTTTGTACAGTTGGTTTGGCTTCAGCAAAATGGGAGACGGAACCCGTCGCCGCTGCGTCAGCAGTTTTGCCTTGCAGGGTGATCAGCAGGTTATTACCGTCTATCTGGGTGTCATAAGACAGCATTTGGTTCAGGTTAACCACCAGTCGGGTACGGTTGCCGGCCTGCACGATGTTGGCGTTACGCAGATCACCCTCGTTGAAATCCAGGGTAGACTTGCCCAGGCCATTTGCTGTGTTGGGAAAGTCGAAAGCGATGCGTGGCGGGGTAGTGATAGTAAATCCGGCGGGTAGATTGGCGAGCGCGCTCTTCATTTCAACTTTAATAACTAGCTTGCCGCCCGGCGCACCGCTGACACTGAGCGCCTGTATGCTATTTTGCTGGTCCGGATTGCTTTGCGCATGGGCATTCAGGGCACATGCCGTAAATACAGCGATGGCAAATCGCAGAATATTATTGACTGTATTATTAAGTTGTCTCATGTTTACTCCTGATCATTCCACTAGTTGCAGACTGCTCACGCGCTCCGACCAATCTCCGGTGCTGTCTTGAATTGTTTCCTTGATTTTTACTTCGGTGTCTGACACCTCGGTAATTTGCCCGAAATTCTGGCCCAGGTAATTGCCTGCCTTGATGCGGTGCAGTTTGCCGTCAGGTGAACGGATGATGGCATAGCCCACCTTGCCCTAATATATATAGCCAATCATCTTCAAGCTTTCCAATGGAAATTCTTCCAGCGCTTCACGATGACGTGCCAAGTCTGGCTGATTAAGGCCGGGGCGACCACCGCTTTTTACTTCCGGCTTGCGTGGCTTGAATGGGTCGGGCACGCCTATGGAATTATCATAGTTGAATGGCTCATACGGTTTGATCTCGGGCGGCGCATCCACCTTGCCGCGCAGACCAGCCCCGGAATTCTTGACGAAATCGCGCAGGTCCTGAAATTCGTCCCCGCCGCATGCGGTCAGCAGCAGGGAAGCCAGCAGGAGTGTTGTGACTAATCTCATCATTTTTTCGCTCCGGCTGCTGGTTTGGCCGCTTGTTTCTGGGAAGCAAGCTCTTCCTCATCCAGATAGCGGTAGGTCTTGGCCATTGCATCCATCGACAGTTGTGCGGCTGCGGGGTTGATGCTGATATCGTTCAAAGTAACGATGCGGGGTAATTGAGAAATGTCACTGGCAAACTTGCCGAGGTCATCATAGTTACCCGTTACTTTCAGGGTGATCGGCTGCTCAGCAAACACACCTGTCACTTTCTCGGGGCCTGGCCGGAACAATTCAAACTGCAGGCCACGCCCCAGGCCCGCCTGATTAATATCCGTCAGCAACGCGTCCATTTCCGACTTGTTCGGCAATTGCTTGAGCAATGCGCCAAATGATTGCTGGGTTTCGGTAAGCTGCTTCTTGATGATATCCAGGTTGATGGCTTGTTTTTTCTTGGCAAGAAATGTTTCTTTAAGTTTTTCCTCTTCCTGTTTGACGTTGCTCAGCGTTTCCCACTGCCCCTGCCAGTCAAATACGGCGCCCCCAAATATCACTGCCACGAATATTGCCACAATCGCAAGAAGCTTAACCGGCCACGGCCAGCCGCCCGGATTTTTTGGATTGATGTTTTTTAGCTCTTCCAACAAATTCATGGGCACACCTAACCTTTCGTGCCGACGGCTTTGGCCGGAGCAGTGGGGGTTGCTGGAGCTTGCTTTTTCAAGCTGAAATTCAATGTAAATTCGCTCAAGCGCGTACTGCCTATGGCCGACGCATGAATTTCAACCAATGATGGCTTCTCTAACCACGGGGAGCTATCAATCGCGCGCATCAGGGTGGAAACCCGCGCATTCGACTGGGCATAGCCAGTTATATTAATCTTGTTGCCGGTTTGCTTGAGGGATTTCAAATACACACCGTCAGGCAAAATACGCAACATCTGATCCATCAGATGCACTACATCCGAGCGGGTGGTTTGCAGCTCTTCGACCACCGTCTTGCGTGCCAGTAAAGATTCGGTTTGCTCGCGCAGTTTCTTGATTTCTGCGATCTGCTTGTCCAGAATTTCCGTTTCCTGTTTCAGGTATAAATTACGTCGTTCCTGATAAGAAATCCGGGAGCTGATGGCAACATGAACAAAGCCCACAACCAGTGCCCCCAGCACAAGCGAGATTACGCTGAAAGCGATGAGCTGAATCTGGCGCGCTTTGCGCTTCTCCGCGCGGTGTGGCAACAAATTAATGCGTATCATGACGGGTCAAACCTCCGCATCGCAAGGCCACAGGCAATCATCAGCGCCGGTGCGTCGGTCTGCAATTGGCGCGGCTTGATGCGGCTGGACAAAGTCATCTGTGCAAACGGGTTGGCCACCAGCGTGTTCACCTGTGTGCGCGTCGCAACCGCATCGTCCAAACCAGCTAACGCTGCGCAGCCTCCTGCCAGAACGATATAATTCACCTCATTAAACTGGGATGAGGTGAAGAAAAATTGCAGGGCGCGCGCCACCTCGCTTGCCACATTCTCGCGGAACGGGGCAAGCACGTCGCTCTCGTAATTATCCGGCAAACCACCATTGCGTTTGCCTGCCTCTGCCTCCTCGGCGGACAAGCCGAATACATTTTGGATCTGCTGGGTCAACTGTTCGCCGCCGAGCTGCTGGTCGCGCGTGTAAACCGATTGCCCGTTGCGCAGTACGTTTATGTTCATTACGTTTGCACCAATATCCACCAGTGCCACACACTGATCTACAGCGCCTCCTGGCAATTGGGCGCGTATCTGGTCAAACGCCATCTCGGCAGCATAAGGCTCCACATCCACCACAATTGCCTTGAGCCCGGCTGATTGTGCGGCTGCAATGCGATCTTCCACATTGGCCTTGCGTGAAGCGGCTAGCAATACCTCGATTTCCTCTGCATTGCCGGGTGCCGGGCCTATTACCTGGAAATCCAGGTTGACCTCATCCATGGCAAAGGGGATGTATTGGTTCGCTTCAGACTCAACCTGATACTCCAGATCTTCCTCGCGCAACCCGCTGGGCAGCAGAATTTTTTTGGTAATTACCGCGGCAGCGGGTAGTGCCAAGCTGGCGTTTTTAATGCGCGTTCCCATCCGTTTCAAGGCGCGCACCAAACTCTCCGAGACCGCATCAAGGTTGTTGATGTTACCATCGCTCACCGCGTCTTTGGGCAACGCTTCGATGGCATAGCGCTCGACCACGTAGCCGTTTTTTTTCGGCGATTCGCTTAACTCCACCATCTTAACCGCAGACGCACTAATATCCACCCCTATTAGAGGGGGTGTCCTGGTATGCAGAAAATCCAGTGGGATATCAAAATTTCCTTTAAGCATAGGCCGGTCAGAGCTTTTCCGTATAAAGTGGTTTAAATCCTAGCAATAACTGTAGCCCATGTAAAGCTTTTTCTGTAGGCTTATTTTCACTGGCAAGAGCCGATATAATTAACGCTGGTCCCTAAACACCGTTCCGCATGATGACCCTACGCTGGTGGCTTTATCCGGCTCTCGCCGCGCTTGCTCTCGCCCTGTTGCCGTTGCTGCTGCTTGTGTTCGCGGCAATGCTAACCTACCCTTCGTTGCCTTCGCTAGACATATTGGTTGATTATAAGCCCAAAATTCCGCTACGCGTGTATAGCTCGGAAGGTATCCTGATCGGCGAATTCGGTGAAGAACGTCGCGCATTGGTCAAGATCGGCGAAGTACCCGATCTGATGAAAAAAGCCATACTCGCGGCTGAAGACGACCGCTTCTATGAGCACGGTGGAGTGGACTATATGGGCGTGCTGCGTGCCGCTTATTCCAATTTCTCCGCGGGCGGTGCTAAACAGGGCGCCAGTACTATCACCATGCAGGTAGCGCGTAATTTTTTCCTGTCCAAGGAAAAAACCCTATCCCGCAAATTCAACGAAGTATTGCTCGCTTTAAAAATCGAGCACAACCTGAGCAAGGAAGAAATCCTGCAGCTTTATATAAATCAGATTTACCTCGGGCAACGTGCTTACGGCTTTGCCGCGGCAGCGCAAGTCTATTTTGGCAAGAACCTCGATCAACTCAGTATAGCAGAAATAGCCATGCTGGCTGGCTTGCCCAAAGCACCCTCAGCCTACAATCCGGTAGTTAATCCCAAGCGTGCCAAGTTGCGCCAAATGTATGTGCTGAGGCGCATGCATGAACTCCACTTCATAGACGACCCGCAGCTGGAGGCTGCGCAGCAGCAACGCATGATTGCCAGGCACGGCAATCAGGAGTTTCCGGTCAAGTCTGATTATTTGGCGGAGATGGTCAGACAAGTGGTGTACGAACGCTATCAGGACGATGCCTACACCCAAGGCATCAAGGTCTATACCACCATCCGCCAGCAAGATCAGGCAGCGGCCTACAAGGCGGTGCGCAAAGACGTGCTGGAATATGACCAGCGCCATGGTTACCGTGGCCCGGAAGGCTATATTGACCTGCGCGATGGCAATAGCGAGGAGTATCTGGAAGACGCGCTGCAGGACGTTACCGACAGCGATGACCTGATTCCCGCCGTGGTGCAGCAAGCCAGCCCAAAGGCCATTCGCGCCTACTGCAAGGGTGGTCAGATTGCAGAGATCAGCGGCGAGGGCTTAAAATTTGCCCAGCGCTCGCTGGGCAATAAGGTCGTGCTAAATCAGCGCATACGCGTCGGTTCGCTGATCCGCGTTCAAAGGGACGAAAAAGGCGCTTGGCAAATTACTCAACTCCCGCAAGTGGAAGCCGCCTTTGTTTCTGCAAGTCCACGCGACGGTGCAATTTACGCCCTGATCGGTGGCTTCGATTTCAACCGCAGCCAGTTCAATCACGTCGTGCAGGCTTGGAGACAGCCCGGTTCCGGCTTTAAGCCGTTCATTTATTCCGCCGCACTGGAAAAAGGATTTACCCCTGCCTCCGTGATCAATGACGCTCCTCTGGTATTTGACGAAAAGGAAACCGGCAGCGAGGCCTGGCAGCCGAAAAACTTCGACGACAAATTTGAAGGCCCCATGCGCTTGAGGCAGGGGCTCACCAAATCCAAGAACCTGGTTTCCATCCGCGTCCTGCAAGCCATTACGCCGCAATACGCACAGGACTATGTCACCAAATTCGGTTTTGATGCTGCCAAGCACCCACCTTATCTCACTATGGCCTTGGGAGCAGGTTCGGTCACGCCGATGCAATTGCTGGTGGGCTACTCTGTCTTCGCCAACGGCGGCTTCCGCATTACCCCCTACTTTATCCGGAGCATCGAGGATGCCAAGGGCAATGTGCTGAGCCAGGCCACCCCGGTCGTGGCCGGAGAGAATGCCGAGCAGGTGATAGACGTGCGCAACGCTTTCACCATGGTCAGCATGATGCAGGACGTTGTGCGCCAGGGTACCGCCGTCCGTGCCATGCAATTGGGCCGCCATGATTTGGCGGGAAAGACCGGCACCACCAGCGACTCCATGGATGCCTGGTTCTGTGGTTTCCACCCGACCGTAGTGGGAATTGCCTGGATTGGCTTCGACAACCCGCGTAGCCTGGGCGACAAGGAAACGGGCGGGGGAGCTGCATTGCCCATATGGATGGACTATATGAGCAAAGTCCTGAAAGACGTGCCGGAAGTGGTTTACACCATGCCCAATAACATGGTGGCTGCACGTATCAACAACGACGGGCTGCGGGCTGCTGACGGCGAATTGATAGAATACTTTTACCAGGAAAATTTGCCCCCGGAACAACCCGCCGCAACATCCGGAAAATCGCAAAGCGAAACCGTCAAGGACCAATTATTCTGATCATGAGTAAAGATCGCTTGCACCGGCGCGACCTTATGCGCGAACAGCTTGCACACCATGCCGCCCGCCTGATGGCCGAAGACGGCATCACCGATTATGCCTTTGCCAAACGCAAGGCTGCCAAACAAATGGGTGCAACGGATACCCATCACCTGCCCAGCAACCGGCAGGTTGATGAGGCACTGCGCAGCTTTCGCTCCCTTTACCAGAGTGCCAGCCACCCCACCATTCTGCGCCATCTGCGCGAGCAGGCGCTTGCCGCCATGCGCCTGCTGGCGCCGTTTCACCCCTACCTCACCGGTTCGGTGCTGAACGGCACGGCAGGCGAACAATCAGACATCAACCTTTCGGTTTATTCCGATGACGAAAAGGCTGTCATGATGTTCCTGCTCAAGCACAACCTGCCATTCGAGAGCGGCGAATGGCGCACCGACCTCGCAGGCAAGCAACAAATACTGCCCAGCTTCACGCTGCAAACAGAACCGGGAGGCTTGCCGGTACACGTCATCATGCTGCCGGATAGCGCACTGCATAGCGGCAACCGCAAGCAGGAAACACATGCGGATATCGCGGCGGTGGAGGCGTTGTTGGCAGGGTGAATGCAGGGTGGGCAGACAGGTTTTCGTCTGTCCACGCGGTTGGGTGTCTTGGCTTTCGATCCCGATGGGTTACAGCCCTGCGGCCTCCACCCATCCTACGCGGGCTGTATGAGCCTTGCAGTTATTCCTTCAGCCACTTTGCAGCATCCAGCGCGAAATAGGTCAAAATCCCGTCCGCTCCTGCGCGCTTGAATGACAGCAATGCCTCCAAAACACACGCCTGCTCGTTCAGCCAGCCGTTCTGGGCGGCTGCCTTGAGCATGGCATATTCGCCGCTTACCTGATATACGAAGGTGGGTGCCTTGAATTCGTCCTTCACGCGGCGGACGATGTCGAGGTAGGGCATGCCGGGCTTGACCATCACCATGTCCGCGCCTTCCTGCAAATCCAGACCGACTTCCCACAGCGCTTCGTCGGAATTTGCCGGATCCATCTGGTAAGTGTATTTGTTGCCGTGGCCGAGGTTGGCGCTGGAGCCGACGGCGTCGCGGAATGGGCCGTAGAAGCTGGAAGCGTATTTGGCGGAGTAGGCCATGATGCGGGTATGAATGCAGCCTTTGCGGTCCAGCGCGGCACGCACGGCCCCGATGCGCCCGTCCATCATGTCGGAAGGCGCCACGATGTCTGCTCCGGCAGTAGCATGGACTTGCGCCTGTTGTGCCAGTACCGCCACAGTTTCGTCGTTGATGACATAGCCCTCGGCATCAATCAGGCCGTCCTGCCCGTGGCTGGTGTAGGGATCGAGCGCGATGTCGGTCATTATTCCCAAATCAGGAAAATGCTTCTTGAGGGTCGCCACTACGCGCGGCACCAAACCACCAGGATTGAGCGCTTCGCGTGCATCTTCTGTCTTGAGTGCGGAATCAATCACCGGAAACAGCGCAATGACCGAAATACCCAGCTTGACGCATTCCTCTGCCTGCACCAGCAGCTTATCCAGGGTCTGGCGCTTTACGCCCGGCATGGAAACCACATTCTCTTCGCGGTTATTGCCCTCCAGCACGAATACCGGGTAAATGAAATCTGCTGCTGTCAGCACATATTCGCGCATCAAGTCGCGCGAGAAGGCATCGCGGCGCATCCGCCGCATCCTTTTATGTGGGTACTGTCCGAGTGTGTGCATAACCGAATCCTAAAAAATTTAATTTTGTTGGAACTACTTCAGCATTCTCTAATCTTATGCAGTAGATGATGTGAGTCATCTCCCGTTTCTCCTCCCTGAGCGGGTAGTCTTAACCCTACTGTTAAGACATCTTATGCCCCTGGCTTCCCCCCTTTTAGCCAGGGGCATTTTTTTATCTACGGCCCGGCAGCAAACCAGCCGGCAATCACCGCCTCGGCCTCCTCCGCGCCAATGTTATTCAGGCTGGAAAACAACTGCACCGAGCAGTGGGGGAAACGCTCCGCAAGGCGTAATTTAACATGATTCAGCGCCATGGTTGCCTGCTGACGGCTTAGTTTGTCCGACTTAGTCAGCAGCACATGTACCGGTTTACCGGTGGGCGCAAACCAGTCCAGCATCTGTTGGTCCAGCTCGGTCAGCGGATGGCGTGCATCCATGATAACCACCAGGCCGCACAAGGCTTCGCGCGTTTGTAAATACTGACTCAGCAAGCCTTCCCAGTGCCCCCTCACCTCTGGCGGTACCTTGGCATAACCATAGCCCGGCAGATCCACCAGAAAGCGGTTTTCTCCCAAAGAAAAATAATTGATGTGCTGGGTGCGCCCCGGAGTCTTGCTGGTATACGCCAGCCGGGTATGGTTGGCCAGCGTGTTGATGGCGCTCGACTTGCCCGCGTTGGAACGCCCGGCAAAAGCGACTTCCCTGCCGCCATGCAACGGCAGATCGCGCAGATGATTGACTGTGGTGAAGAATGTGGCTTTCGAAAAAAGCCCCATTACCAGGCCGCAAAAATCTTGTCTGCGGCGGCAATCGTCGCGGCAATGTCGGCATCCGAATGCGCCGCCGAAACAAAGCCGGCCTCGAACGCCGAGGGTGCAAGGTATACGCCTGCATCCAGCATGGCATGGAAAAAGCGGTTGAACGCCTCCTTGTCGCACTTCATCACTTCGGCATAACTGGTCGGCAGCGTGGCGCTGAAATACAGGCCAAACATGCCGCCAACGGATTGGGCGCAAAACGGGATGCCATGCTTCCTGGCGCTGGCAGCCAGCCCTTCGGTCATTTGCTTGGCCAGTTGCGTCAGACGTTCGTAAAAGCCGGGCGCCTGGATCAGCTTGAGCGTGGTCAGTCCCGCCGCCACCGCCACCGGATTGCCCGACAGCGTGCCCGCCTGATATACCGCACCTAACGGGGCGAGGCATTGCATGATGTCGCGGCGGCCACCGAATGCGGCGGCAGGCAATCCGCCGCCCATCACCTTGCCCAACGTCACCAGATCCGGTTTGATGCCGTAATATCCCTGCGCGCCTTGCAGGCTGACGCGGAAGCCGGTCATCACTTCGTCCAGAATCAGCACCGCACCGTGTTTCGTACACAACGCACGCAATGCATCCAGAAATTCGCGCTTCGGCGCAACCAGATTCATGTTGCCCGCCACCGGCTCGACGATGACGGCGGCGATCTCCTTGCCCATCCCGGTGAAGGCGCGTTCCAGTCCCGCGGTATCGTTGTAGTCCAGCACCGTGGTCAACGCCGCGATCTCCGCCGGCACGCCGGAGGAGCTCGGCTGGCCAAACGTCAGCGCGCCGGAGCCGGCCTTGACCAGCAAGCCATCGGAATGGCCGTGATAGCAGCCCTCAAATTTGATGATGCGGCTGCGCCCGGTATAGCCGCGCGCCAAGCGGATCGCCGTCATGGTGGCCTCGGTGCCGGAGCTCACCAGGCGCACCATTTCCAGGCTCGGCAACAGCTTGCACAGCAGCTCCGCCATTTCCAGTTCGGCTGCGGTAGGCGCACCGAAACCCAGCCCTTGCGCAGCCGCATCCTGCACCGCCTTGACCACTGCTGGATGACAATGCCCGACGATCATCGGCCCCCACGATCCGACGTAGTCAATGTAGCGCTTGTCATCTGCATCCCACACGTATGCACCCTGCCCGCGCCTGAAAAACAGCGGCGTGCCGCCCACCGATTTGAAGGCGCGCACCGGCGAATTCACGCCACCAGGAATGATGCGTTGCGATTGCTCGAACAAATCCTGATTGCGTGAGGTCATGGTGCAGAGTCCCGAATAAAAAGTTTTGAAAAATCCTGCGCGGCTGCCTGTGTGTCCGCCGCATCAAACAAAGCCGAAATCACCGCCAGCGCATCCGCTCCGACAACTACCAGCGACGCGCCGTTTTGCGCGGTAATGCCGCCTATCGCCACCAGCGGCACGGCAAACTCGGCGCGCGCCTGGCGCAGCAATTCGATATCCGCCGTTACTGCATCGGGTTTGACGCTGGAAGAAAAAAAAGCGCCGAACGCCACGTAATCCGCTCCCGCCCCACCCGCATCCCGCGCCAGCGACAAGCGATTATAGCAAGAGACGCCGATAATTTTACTCTTGCCCAACACGGCGCGCGCCGATTGCAGATTGCCATCCATGGCACCCAGATGCACTCCATCGGCATCCACCTGCGCCGCAAGGCGCGCATCGTCGTTCACGATGAACGGCACGGCAAACTCGCGCGTCAATTCACGCAATGCGCTGGCCTGTGCCAGCCGCAAAGCAGCGGTTGCCGATTTATTGCGGTATTGCAGTACGCGTGCACCGCCCGCCAGCGCCAGCCGCACGCGGCGCAGCAAATCCGGCGTGTCGGCGCAGTCCGGCGTAATCGCGTACAGCCCCCTAATGCAGGGTGTCTGACTCGTCCTCTTTTGGCTCATCGTCTTCATCCCGCGCCCAGAACAGGCGGTCCGGAATGTGCTGCCCCATGCCGGGCCGGAAGCCGAATTGCAAAGCCTGCCAAGTGTATTCCTGCGCCTCTTTCACTGCCTCCTCCACCGGCAGTCCGCTCGCCAGCAGGGCGGCGATAGCCGAGGCCAGCGTACAACCGGAGCCGTGGTAGATGCCGGGCAGACGCGGCCAGTTATCGCTGCGCACCACGCCGCGTGCACCGTACAGGGTGTTGATCACCTTGGGTGTATGTTCATGGGTGCCGGTCACCAGCACATATTCGCAGCCCAGCAGCATGATGCGTTTGGCGCACTCGGCCAGATTGGGGTTGTCCTCGTCGTTTTCCTCGTCCTGAATCAGGCGGCGCGCCTCCATGCTGTTCGGCGTCAGGATAGTGGTCTGCGGCAGCAACAGTTCGCGCATCGCATCCAGCATGTCTTCACTGGCCAGATCGTCGCCACGGCCGGATGCCAGAACCGGATCGAACACCAGCGGAATGTCAGGGTAATCCGAAATCACCTCGGCAATCGCCGCAATGTTCTCCACGCTGCCCAGCAGGCCGATCTTGAACGCCGCTACCGGCATGTCTTCCAGCACCGCGCGCGCCTGGTCGGCCACCCACTCGGCGTCAATCGGCAACACGTCATCCACCCCGCTGGAGTCCTGTATCGTCACCGCTGTCACAACCGACAACGGATGACAGCCCATGCTGGCGACAGTCAGAATGTCGGCCTGCAAGCCAGCCCCTCCGCTGGGATCGGTGGCGGCAAAGGTGAGAACGATAGGTGGGATGTCGGACATGGTGGCGGAGATCACTTAATTGGGTGTGGACGCAGAGTATAATTCTAACCGAAATTATCCGCCCTGACCGCGAACCGTGGATATTAAGGCCTGCATATGCCTTTTGCGCTGGCTGCGCAATTATCACAATGGGCGGCAGCGCAGCTTAATGATGGATTTAATCGGAGGCTACCCAATGCGCATCCTGCACACCATGTTACGCGTGGGTGATTTGGAAAAATCCCTCGCCTTCTACACCGGGGTGCTCGGCATGAAGCTGCTGCGCCGCAAGGATTATCCCGAAGGAAAATTCACTCTGGCCTTTGTCGGCTACGACGACGAAGCTCACAGCGCGGTCATAGAGCTGACGCACAATTGGGGAGTGGAAAAATACGAGCTCGGCAACGCCTACGGCCACATCGCCATCGAAGTGGAAGATGCCTGCGCCACTTGCGAAGAAATAAAGCTGCGCGGCGGCAAGGTGGTGCGGGAAGCTGGGCCGATGAAGCATGGCTCGACGGTTATTGCGTTTGTCGAAGACCCGGATGAGTATAGGATTGAATTGATTCAGAAGAAGGGCTGATGCCGGGGGTAACCCGGCGAAGCTGCCTTAACCCGCGTAAGGCGGAAAGGGTACTACGCTCTCTCACCCAGATAATTCGCCACTCTCGAAAACTCCCTCACCCCCAAATTCTCCGCCCGCAACTGCGCATCAATCCCCAGCTTCTCAAAATCCGCCTCATCCAAATAAGCACGCAACGTATTGCGCAAAGTCTTGCGCCGTTGCCCGAACGCTGCGGCAACCACTTCCGCAAATAACTTTTCATTGCGCACCGATACCTCACTGGCGGGCAGCGGAATCATGCGCACGATGGCTGAATCCACCTTGGGTGCGGGCCGGAACGATTGTGGTGGCACGTCGAGCAGCTTTTCCATGTGGAAGCGGTATTGCAGCATCACCGACAGCCTGCCGTATTCCGGCGTGGATGGCTCCGCCACCATGCGTTCCACCACTTCGTTTTGCAGCATGAAATGCATGTCGCTGATGCGGTCGGCGTACCCGGCGAAGTGGAACAGCAGCGGCGAGGAGATGTTGTAGGGCAGGTTGCCCACCACGCGCAGCGGTGCGGGCAGCGTGGCGAAATCGAACTTCAGCGCATCCCCGGCATGGATGACCAATTTATCTTTTGGATAATCGTTTTCCAGGCGCGCGATGATGTCGCGGTCTATCTCCACCACATGCAGGTGATTCAGTTTCTTCAGCAACGGCCGGGTCAGTGCGCCCAGGCCGGGGCCGATTTCCACCATGTTGTCGGCAGGTTCCGGGCGGATGGCACGGATGATGTCGGCGATGATTTGCTCATCTACCAGAAAGTTTTGCCCAAAACGCTTTCGTGCCTTATGGCTCACAAGGTGCGTCCACGAAAGCGTTTCGGTGCAGGCTCATGCGCGCAGCGCGTGATGCCGGAGCCAAATCTCTTGCTTGCCTTGGGCGTCATGCCGTACGCTCGTGCGGGTGCCCGAACAAGAGCTTTTCGTGCAGCACCATGTCCGCTGCCATCTGGATGGCTTCCAGCAAACTTCCGATCTCTGCCCGCCCGGTTCCGGCCAGTTCCAGCGCCGTGCCATGGTCTACCGAGGTGCGGATGACGGGCAGGCCCAGCGTCACGTTCACGCCGCGCCCGAAGCTGGCATGCTTCAGCACTGGCAGCCCCTGGTCGTGGTACATCGCCAGCACGCAGTCGCACTGCTCCAGGCGCTGCGGCGTGAACAGTGTGTCGGCGGGCAGCGGCGCACTGACATTCATGCCTTGCGCGCGCAGTTTGTCCAGCACCGGAATCATGATGTCAATTTCCTCGCGTCCCAGATAGCCGCCTTCGCCCGCATGAGGGTTCAGGCCCGCCACCAGGATGCGCGGCTTGGCGATGCCGAAGCGCCGCACGAGGTCGCGCTGAATGATGCACAACACGTCTTCCAGCAGCTTGGCAGAAATTGCGTCAGGCACCTCACGCAAAGCCAGATGGGTGGTGGCCAGCGCCACCCGCATGCCGCCGCCCGCAAGCATCATCACCACCTGCGCGGTGTGCGTCTGCTCGGCAAGGAATTCGGTATGCCCGGTGAAAGGAATACCTGCGTCATTGATGATGCCCTTATGCACCGGTGCGGTAACCATGCCGCCGAATTCACCCGACTGGCAGCCTTGCAGCGCGCGGCTCAGCAGGTTGAGCACATAGTGGCTGTTGGCGGAGTTCAGCTTGCCGGGCTCAACCGGCTGCGCCAGCGGCACATGCAGCACGCACAGATGGCCTTGCGGCTGAGGAGAAATTTGCTGCGCGTCATAATCGTGCAGTTGCACATCCAGCCCAAGCAGCGCGGCGCGCCGTTGCAGCAAGGTCTTATCAGCCAGAATTACCAGTATCCGCTTATGGGCCAGCGCCTGCCCCTGCACCAGGTGCAAACACAAATCGGGGCCGATACCGGCTGGCTCGCCGGAGGTAACTGCCAACACAGGAACAGGGTGAGGAGCCACCATCAACTCCGGGAAAACAGGCTAACCACGGAGTGCATTCAGTTGTTCTGGCCGTCGAGACGGTACTCGACGTAGGCCCGGTCGCGCAGTTGGCGCAGCCAATCCTGATAAGCCTCGTCGGATTTGAAGGTGCGTATCGCCACGCGCGCCTGCTGTTTTTTCTGCTCCACGCTCACGTCAGCGTTGCGGCGTTCCAGCACCTGAATCAGATGCGAGCCGAAGCCGGATTGTACCGCCCCGCTTATCTGCCCTTCCTGCAGGGCGTTCATCGCGTTCTCGAATTCAGGTACGGTATCGCCCGGCGAAATCCAGCCCAGATCGCCGCCCTGCATGGCGCTGCCGTCCTCAGAATACTGCTTGGCCTGCTCGGCAAAATCGGCACCCGTTTCGATGCGCTGCCTGATTTCCAGCAAGCGGTTTCTGGCCTCGTTCTCCGGCACCAGCTCGCTGGTCTTGATCAGGATGTGGCGCGCATGGGTCTGCGTGATCACCTGTGGAATGCCCTTGCTGCGCCGTTCAACCAGCTTGAGGATGTGGAAACCGTTCGCGCTGCGCAGCAGAGGGCTGATTTCGCCGCGATGCATCTTTTGCAGCGCATCCAGGAACAGGGCAGGAATGCGGTCAGCCGGACGCCAACCTAGGCTGCCGCCTTGCAGGGCGTCCTTGGCATCGGAAAATTGCGCCGCTATTTGCGCAAATTCCGCGCCGCCGCGCAGCTGCTCCAGCGCCTGCTCGGCACGCTGGCGGCTGGCCTGTATCTTGTCGGCGCTGGCCTGCTCCGGCACCAGCACCAGGATGTGCGCCAACTGGTACTCCTCGCCCTTGTCCGGCTGTTTGGCCTGGGTGGCGAGGTAGTTCTCAATCTCGCTGTCGCTGATCACCAGCTTGCTGTCCACCTCGCGCTCGCGCAGGCGGGTGGCGATGATCTCGCTGCGGATTTCTTCGCGAAATTTCTTGAAGTCCACGCCCTCCTGCTCCAGTTTGGCGCGGAACTCGGCCAGTGAGGGAAACTTGTTCTCCTGCGCAATGCGTTGCAGCGTCTTGTCCAGTTGCGTGTCATCCACGCGCACCCCGGTTTCCTTGGCGAACTGCGTTTGCAGCATGTCGGTGATCATGCGTTCAAGCATCTGTTTTTCCAGCGCTTCCAGTGGGGGTAACGGCGTGCCTTGTTTTTGCAGCTGGCGCACCACGATGCCCAGACGGTCATCGAGTTCGTGGCGTGTAATCACATCATCGTTTACCACCGCGGCGATCTGGTCAATCGGCATGACCTGATTTTGCGGCCCCGGTTTTTGTGGGACCGCGGCATGACCGGTTACCGAGCAGGCCAACCACAGCAGGAGCGTCCGCATCATCTTGTTACGCAACATATCTGGCTCTTTCAAAATTAGCGCAAGCCCTGTGCCGGCTTGTCGCGGGATGGTTCATTCAATTTGGTATAACCGGGAACACTCTGGCGCAGCAGAGTCAGCGGATCCGGGCCGACCATCACCAAATCGTTCAGCTCCAGTTGCACAAAGAACCCTGTGGCAGTCTGTTGTGTCGCCGTGGCAAAACGCTGTGCCACGAGGCGCACCGCCCAACATTTTTCATTATACTCAAGCCCGGCCAACGCCTCCAAAATAAGACTGTCCTGCAGGGAATAGTTCCAGCGCGCCACAGCCTGCCAGCGTCCTGACAGCGGCCACTGTGTGGACAGATCCATCTGCCTGAGGCTGTTGCGCGTAAAGCGGTAACCCAGGTTGAGCACCTTGCCACTTTCCGGCTGGTAGCGCGCCGACGCATTGAATAGCTGGCTTTGTGACTGGTTGGGGGTGAATTGGAAGGTGCTGTCCAACGACCACGCTCGCGTCACTTGGCCGGAAGCCGCGAGCACGATGTCTGATTTGGTGGTGGCCGGCACTATCGGAGTTACCATCGGAGTTGCCACCGGGATCACCGGCGGCAGATTCACCTGCGGCGTCTTCGCGCTGAAGCGCTCGCCGATGGCGAAGCGCATCCGTTCTGCGCCGCTGTCCGGCTCAAGCAGGCGCGAGGTAATCGCCAGTGTCACCTGATTGGCGTCGCCGATGCGGTCGCTACCGAAAAAACGGTTTTCGGTGAACATCTGGGCAAAGCTGAAATCGGCCTGGGCCGTATCGAAATTCGGCAACTGGCTCTGGTCGCGGTAGGGGATGTGCACGTAATACGCGCGCGGCTCCAGTGTCTGCACAAAATTCTGCCCCGCCAGGCTCCCGTTGCGTTCCAATGTTATGCCGCTATCCAGGCTGAAAATTGGCACAGTGCGCGATGTATTGGGCAACGCACCTGCATTGTTTGCGCCCATCGTGTAATAGGTATTGTGCAGCCCGAACTTGGGGGTCAGGTAAAACGCGGGTTCGGCGATCAGCGGATAGCTCACGCTGGGGTACAGCACCAGACGCTGCCCATTGACTAAAGTAGGGTGGCGAAAATCCACGAACTCCCCGGCGAGCGACACGCCTGCCTTAGCCAGTGTACGTTGTGCGCCCAGGCTGATTTGCGGCAATCGGTGGTACGGCACAGCCACCGGTGCGGCCGGATCCTGCAGGGTCTGGAAGCTCTGCACCCGTGCCGCGGCATTCCACCAGCCGCCACCATAGGACAGCACGCCTTCGCGCACCAGGTTGGTCTGCGAAGTACTGCTCACTGCACCGGACAAATCACGGAAATAGGCATCATCTGAAACGTCGTTGAGGTTGATTGAACCGCTCAGTCCATGGCCAAAATTTTGCGCATGAGTTAAAGCCAGCCGCGAACGGGTGCGGTTGGCCAGACGGTCACCGGGCAACACATCCAGATGCGCCTCTCCGGAATAAGCCGGCTCCAGATAACGCAACTCGTTGTTGAGCAAGATGCCGCGCTTGGCCATCACCCGCGGCGCAATGGTAGCATCGCGGTTGGGCGCAATATTCCAGTAATAGGGCAGCGTCAGTTCGCTGCCGCCCTGCACCGTGCTGCCGAACACCGGGCCGAGGAAACCAGACTTGCGCTGGTCGTTGAGCGCGAAATCCATCCACGGCGTATAGAGAATCGGCACACCCATGAATTCCACGCGCGCATTGTGCGCCACCCCCATCTGGCGGTTGCGGTCAATCTCCAGTTCGCGCACTTGCAGCAGCCAGTCATCCTTGTCCGCCGGACAGGTGGTATATGTGACATTGTGCAGAGTGTAGTTCTGCCTGTCTTTCATGTACAAGGCATCGGCGCTGCCGCGCGCATGATTGCCGCTCAAATAAAATGCTGGCTGCGTCATAACGCCGATATTGGTATCCAGATTGAGCTGGAGATGCGGACTCCGGACCACGTTGCCGTCCTGCTCCAGGCGCACCGCACCATCGGCCACAACGTCCTTGCTGTTCTGGGAGTACAGCAGGTGATCGGCGGATATCGCCTGCCCTTGCTTGCGCAACTCGGCTTCGCCGACTGCTTCGACCTGGTTACCCTTCTTGCCTTCCAGCCGTTGTGCCGAAATGAAGACCGGTGTCTCATCATAATTTTTCGGCGAACTCATGAAGGTGCGATCCAGCTTCAGCATCAGCATATCCTCCTCGGCGCAAACCGCTGGGGCAAAGAAGCAGAGCAGGGAAAACGCGAGGGGATTAAGGCGAAAGCGCATGATGCGGGGTAAATGGGTTAAGGTGCTAAAATCGCATAAATCCATGATTAAGGCAATCCGGAAACACCCATGCTACGCTTGCAACAGCTTACCGAATGGCTCAAAGGCCTATTTCCTGACGCGCCTTTCGACCTCGCACCGGCCTCTGCAGATGCCAGCTTCCGCCGCTACTTCCGCGCTACCTTTCCTGATCGCACCCTGATCGTAATGGATGCGCCGCCGCAGCACGAGAACTGCCGCCCGTTTTTGCATATTGCCAGGCTGTTTGAGGATGCCAGCACGCATGTGCCACATGTGTATGCACAGGACTTGGAGCAAGGTTTTCTGCTGCTGTCAGACCTCGGCAACACTACCTATTTGCAAGCACTGAACGCCAGTAATGCGCACGAACTCTACGGTGCCGCCACCGATGCGCTGATCAAAATCCAGCTCGCCTCGCGCGAGAATGAGCTGCCCCCTTATAACGAAGGCCTGCTACTGCGCGAGATGCGCTTGTTTCCGGAGTGGTACATAGCCAAACACCTGCAGGCGACGCTGGACGATGAACAAACCGCCATGCTGGAAGCCACGTTCCAACGCATTATCCAGAACAACCTGGCGCAGCCGCGGGTGTATGTGCACCGCGACTACCATTCGCGCAACCTGATGGTGACTGCCCCCAACCCCGGCATACTGGATTTTCAGGATGCCGTGTATGGCCCCATCACCTACGACCTCGCCTCGCTGTTCAAGGATGCCTACATTCGCTGGGAAGAAGCAGACGTGCTGGACTGGCTGGTCCGCTACTGGGAAAAAACGCGCAAGGCCGGGTTGCCGGTGCATGCCGATTTTTCCGAATTCTTCCGCGACTACGAATGGATGGGCGTGCAGCGCCACCTCAAGGTGCTGGGCATTTTCGCGCGCCTGTACCACCGCGATGGCAAGGACGGTTACCTGAAAGATCTGCCGCTGGTGATGGATTATCTGCGCCGCGCCTGCGAACGCTATATTGACCTGAAGCCGCTGCTGCGCCTGCTGGATCAGCTGGATGCCAGGAAACCGGAAGTGGGGTTAACCTTTTGATGCTACGCATCTCCCCCTATCCAACTTTCCCCCGCCTGCGTGTGTTGTTGGGGCTTCAGCCCCTTAGTGCAAATTCTGTCCAGCCTCTGGCTGGAAACAGATTTGCCTACCCTTGCGGTACAAACCACGGCGGTGACGATCTTGTCCAGCCTCCGGCTGGTCGCAAGTCGCCTGCAAAGCGACCTCTTGCGGGTGCAGCGGGAGAAAGGGCAAACGTGAAAGGCGTAAATTCATGATGGCCATGCTGCTGGCCGCCGGGCGCGGCGAACGCATGCGCCCGCTCACCGACCACACGCCGAAACCCTTGTTGCATGCGGGCGGCAAGCCGCTGATCGTATGGCACATCGAAAGACTGGCGCATGCCGGTATAACCGGCCTGATCATCAACCATGCCCACCTCGGCGCGCAAATTGAAAACACCTTGGGCGATGGCAGCCGCTACGGCACTCATATCCGCTACTCGCCGGAACACCCTTCCGCGCTGGAGACGGCGGGTGGCATCGCCCACGCCTTGCACCTGCTGGGCAGCGAACCGTTTGCGGTGATCAACAGCGACATTTACTGCGACTACGATTTCGCGCATCTGCCTGCCCGTGCGGCGGCGCTCCATGCCCGCGGCGATGTTGCGCACCTGGTGCTGGTCAACAATCCCGTCCATCACCCCACCGGCGATTTCGGCTTGCAGCAGGGACGGGTAACTGACAGCACACCCAAACTGACCTTCAGCGGCATCGGCATTTACCAACCCGCGCTGTTTGCCGGCGTCGTACGGGGAACCGCCGCACCGCTTGCCCCGTTGCTGCGCGCGCAGATAGCACAGGGCAAGGTAAGCGGCGAACACTACCGTGGCTGCTGGGTGGATATCGGCACGCCGCAGCGGCTGGAAGAACTCGACAAGCGATTGCGCGCAACGCACAATCGCGGTTATGCCTGAACCTGCAACCTGTGCCAGCCGCCGCGCCCGCCTCATCAGCCTGATGCGGCGCGGCATCGCCGTCATCCCCAC
>JAGWMH010000001.1 GCA_028871775.1 Betaproteobacteria bacterium | reverse complement strand
GCCACGCGCAGGCGCGCGCCCTGGCGCACCGCCATGGCGTAATCGAAATCGTCGCGCACCGCCACCATCATGCGGCAGCGCGCGATGTTCAAGTCCAGCGGCTGGTACAGGCCGGTGCCGCCGTGCTCGTTGAGCACATCCTTGCCCGCCACGCCGAGATCGGCCGCGCCGTATTGCACATAGGTCGGCACATCGGAAGCGCGCACGATGATCAGCCGCACGTCGGCGCGGTTGGTCGGCAGGATCAGTTTGCGCGAGGACTCCGGGTCTTCCAGCGGCGTGATGCCCGCCGCCGCCAGCAGCGGCACGGTTTCCTCGAAGATGCGGCCTTTGGATAGGGCGATGGTAATCATGCTTAATATCTTTCGTTGCCACCCTCTCCCCCAGCCCCTCTCCCGCTGGCGGGAGAGGGTGGCGCGTCAGCGCCGGGAGAGGATGTTATTTCAGGCGGCGCTTGTGCCGACAAATGGCACTCATTTAAGACGGCGAATATTAGCACCAAGCTGCGAAAGTTTCGCCTCGATATGCTCGTAGCCGCGATCCAGGTGGTAGATGCGGTCGATCACGGTCTCGCCCCGCGCCACCAGCCCGGCGATCACCAGGCACGCCGAGGCACGCAGGTCGGTCGCCATCACCGCGGCGCCCTCCAGATGATCCACGCCGCGCACCATGCAGGTGTTGCCTTCCACCACGATCTGCGCGCCGAGGCGGCGCAGCTCCTGCACGTGCATGAAGCGGTTCTCGAAGATGGTTTCCACCACCATCGCGCTGCCATCGGCCACCGCGTTCAGCGCCATGAATTGCGCCTGCATGTCGGTGGGAAAGGCCGGATACGGCGCGGTGCGCACGTTGACCGACCTGGGGCGTCCGCTCATTTCCAGATGAATGCGGTCGCCGCTAGTGGTGATTCTCGCGCCTGCCTCGGTCAGTTTTTCCAGCACGGTGTCGAGGATATCGGCGCGCGTTTCGGTCAGCGTGATGCTGCCGCCGGTTGCCGCCGCCGCGACCAGGAAGGTGCCGCTCTCGATGCGGTCCGGCATGATGCTGTGCATCGCGCCGTTCAGCTCTTCCACGCCGGTGACGGTGATGGTGTCGGTGCCGTCACCTGAAATCTGCGCGCCCATTGCGCGCAAACAATTGGCCAGGTCCACCACTTCCGGTTCGCGCGCCGCGTTTTCCAGCACCGTCACGCCGTCGGCCAGCGCAGCCGCCATCATCAGATTTTCCGTGCCGGTGACGCTGACGATATCGAAGAAGATGCGCGCGCCTTTCAAGCGCCTGGCTTTGGCATTGATGTAACCGTGCTCGATGGAAATCGTGGCGCCCATCGCCTGCAAGCCCTTGATGTGCAGGTCAACCGGGCGCGAGCCAATGGCGCAACCGCCGGGCAGCGACACGCGCGCGGAGCCTGCGCGCGCCACCAGCGGTCCCAGCACCAGCACCGAGGCGCGCATGGTCTTCACCATGTCATAAGGCGCTTCCGGCTTGTTTGCCTGCCCGCCGTACAAAGACATTTCGCTGCCCCGCACGCAGGCCTTTACGCCCATCTGCTCCAGCAATTTGCGCATGGTGGCGATATCATGCAGCTCCGGCATGTTGCTCAACTGCAAGGCATCGGCAGTCAGCAGGCTGGCGCACATGATGGGCAGCGCCGCGTTCTTGGCGCCGGAGATGCGCACTTCACCGCGCAATGGGGTGCCGCCTTGTATTGCGAGTTTTTGCATAATTTTAGTTGTTAGACGTAAGACATAAGTTGATAGTTGTAAAGACTGGTATAACTACCAACTTACGTCTTACGACTTACGTCTATTTCTGCCCACTCCTGCGGCGTAAAGGTTTTAACCGACAGCGCGTGGATTTCCTCGCGCATCCGGTCACCCAGTGTCTGGTAAACCCGCTGATGGCGCTGCACGCGGCTCTTGCCCGCGAACTCCTCGCTCACCACCACCGCCTCGAAGTGCCTGCCGTCACCCGTTACGCTGAGGTGCGCAGTGCTCATGCCCTGTTCAATATTCTGCTTGATGCTTTCAGGTGTGACCATAATTTTCCTTCTAGTCGTTAGTAGGTAGTCGTTAGTTATCACTGCTTCCTGCTAACAACTAGCGGCTAACGTCTAACGACTGCCTTAGAGACGTAATTTGTAGCCCGACTTCAACAAAGCCAGCGTGAATCCCGCCAGCACCAATAAACACCCGCTCACCACCGCCAGGCTGAACCAGGGGGAAATATCGGACACGCCGAAAAATCCGTAACGAAAGCCGTCTATCATATAAAAAAACGGGTTGTAGCGCGACAGGCTTTGCCAGAAAGCGGGCAGCGAATGGATGGAGTAGAACACGCCGGACAGAAAAGTCAGCGGCATGATGATGAAGTTCTGGAACCCCGCGAGCTGGTCGAATTTTTCCGACCAGATGCCGGCCACCACGCCCAGCGAACCGAGCAGCGCGCTGCCCAGCAAGGCAAACAGCACGACCCAGAGCGGGAACTGCATGGGCGGCTGGGCAAACCAGAGCGCGGCCAGATACACTCCGACTCCCACCACCAACCCGCGCGCTACCGAGGCCAGCGTGTAGGCCAGAAAGAACTCCCAGTAGGCAATCGGCGCCAGCAGCACGAACACGATGTTGCCGGTGATCTTGGACTGGATCAGGCTGGATGAGCTGTTGGCAAATGCGTTCTGCAGCACCGCCATCATCACCAGGCCGGGAATCAGGAACGCGGTGTAGCGCACACCCGGATACACCTCGACATGCTGC
The DNA here is from genome assembly GCA_028871775.1 of Betaproteobacteria bacterium. Taxonomy (GTDB): domain Bacteria; phylum Pseudomonadota; class Gammaproteobacteria; order Burkholderiales; family Gallionellaceae; genus CAITJF01. Next base: position 18,225 of record JAGWMH010000001.1, on the reverse strand, counting down.
TCCAGCACGTGCGAAAAAATCAGCAGGTAAAGCAGCGCGGTAAGCACCGGCGCGAGCAGGGTCTGGAAAGCCACCTTCTGCACGCGCAACGCTTCCTTGTAGAACAGGGTCTGAAAACTCAACATATCACGCCCTTCCCACCACTTGCAGAAACACGTCTTCCAGGTCAGCCTGCTGCAAGGCCATTTCATGCACTGCCACGCTGGCCTCGCGCAACTGCGCGAGCACCTGTTCCAATGCCTGATAGGACGGCAACGCAAGCAGGCAGCCATCATCCTCCTGCTCTATCACCTGCGGCAACAATGCGGCAGGCAAGCCACCCGCCAGTTTCAGCCTGACACGAAAACCGGCTACGCTGTTGAGCAGGTTCTGTGTGCTGTCCAGCGCCACGATCCTGCCCTGCTTGAGCATGGCAATGCGGCCGCACAGCGCTTCCGCCTCTTCCAGGTAATGGGTGGTCAGCAGCACGGTGTGCCCGTCGCGGTTAAGCTGCCGGATGAAGCGCCATAAGCTCTGGCGCAGTTCCACGTCCACCCCGGCGGTGGGTTCGTCCAGCACGATGACCGGCGGCTTGTGCACCAGCGCCTGCGCCACCAGCACGCGGCGCTTCATGCCGCCGGACAGGCGGCGCATGTTGGTGTCGGCCTTGTCGGTCAAGTCGAGGTGATGCATCACCTCGTCTATCCACGCATCATTGCGGCGCAGCCCGAAATAGCCGGATTGCAGGCGCAGGGTTTCGCGCACGCTGAAGAAAGGATCGAACACCAGTTCCTGCGGCACCACGCCCAGCAGGCGGCGGCTGGCGCGGTATTGCTTCACCACGTCGCATCCCAGGATGGAGAGCTGCCCGCCATCGGGTATCGCCAGCCCCGCCAGCAGGTTGATCAGCGTGGTCTTGCCTGCGCCGTTGGGGCCGAGCAGGCCGAAGAACTCGCCCTGCCCGACGGATAAATCCACGCCATCCAGTGCATGCACGCTGCCATAGCGCTTGTGCGCCTGGCGGACGTCAACGGCGGGAAGCATAAAGGAGGGTCAGCCGTTCAGGACTGTTTGGAAACTTCCTGACAGAGGGGAATAAGCTCCGCAACGCCATACATACGGGCCAGGCTCATCAGGTTATCCGGAACATTGGCAAAACATAGCGACACGCGATCGCGTTGCGCGCGGCGCAGCCAGGACAGCAGCAAACTGACGGCGGCGGAATCCACCGCTTCGACTTTGCCCAGATCAACCACCAGCATAGATTCCCCATCCGGCGGCAAGCCGCTGTTATACAGGGCTGTGACAGCATCTATGGTCAGGCGGCCGGATAGCTGGAAACGGTCACCGTCACGGCTGATCACTTAGCTTCCGCCTTTCTGGGGTTCCGCCTTGCGCAATGGAGCGCTGGCGGCAACCTGATTTTTTTCCACCAGGGTTTTGATCAGCCCGTCAATGCCGGACTGCTGGATTTGGTCGGAAAAGGTGCTGCGGTAGTTGGTCACCAGGCTTACCCCCTCCACTGCCAGGTCATAAGCCTTCCAGCCGGCCGCGGTTTTTTCCATGTCATAGTCCACCGGAACACTGGGTTCGCCGGGCTTTATGATTGTCGTCTTGATCGTCACTTCGGTGGCACCCGCTGGCATCTTGAACGGCTTTATCTCCACGGTCTGGTCGCGGTATACAGTGAATGCCTTGGTGTAAGTGCGCACCAGTAGGTTGCGAAACTCGGTCACCAGCGCCTGTTTCTGTTCCGGTGTGGCAGTGCGCCAATACTTGCCGACGGCAAGCTGGGTCATGCGCGTGAAGTCAAAATGCGGCAACACCTTGGCGTCGACCAGTTCCAGGATTTTTTTCTGGTCGCCGGCCTGAATATCCTTATCCTGCTTGACGATAGCCAGCACCTCCTGCACCACATTCCTGATCAGCACATCCGGTTCCGGCACATCTGCGCGCGCACCCAGCGGCACACCCGCCAGCAACACGCTTAACACCAGCACAACAAATCTTTTCATCTTCACCCTCGATTAATTATTTGGAGCCTTCGGCCTTGTTGTACAGAAACTTGCCGATCAAATCCTCCAGCACCACGGCGGACTGTGTTTTCTTGATTACCTCGCCGCCCTTCAGCATTTCGCTATCCCCTCCGGGAGACAGACCGATGTATTGCTCACCCAGCAGACCGGAAGTCAGGATGTTGGCGAAGGTATCCCTGGGAAACTGGTAGCGCTTGTCTATGCTCATCACCACCCTGGCCTCATAACGCTCGGTGTCCAGGTTGATCTCCGTCACCCGCCCGACCAGCACGCCAGCGCTCTTGATTGACGCCTTGGGCTTCAGGCCGCCGATATTGGAGAAATATGCCTGTAACTGATAAGTATCAGATACATTGTAGGTGCTCAGGTTCCCCACCTTCATCGCCAGCACCACCAGTGCCCCGATGCCCGCGACAACGAACATGCCCACCCATAAATCCAGCGTGGTGCGCTCCATAACTAATCCCCCCGAAACATGAATGCAGTCAAAATAAAGTCCAGAATCAGAATCGCCAGCGACGACTGAACCACGGTGCGTGTGGTCGCGCCGGACACGCCTTCCGCGGTGGGCGGCGCATCATAACCCTCGAACAGCGCGATGACGGTCACCGCGACGCCGAATACAAAACTCTTGATCACGCCGTTCAGCACATCGTGCTGGAAATCCACGGCGGCCTGCATCTGCGACCAGAACGAACCTTCGTCCACGCCGATCAGCACCACGCCCACCACATAACCGCCGAACACACCCAGGGAAGAAAACATCGCCGTCAGCAGCGGCAGGGAAATCACCCCGCCCCAGAAACGCGGCGCAATCACGCGCGCAATCGGGTTGACCGCCATCATCTCCATCGCGGAAATCTGCTCGGTGGCCTTCATCAAACCGATCTCCGCCGTCATCGCCGAGCCTGCGCGGCTGGCAAACAGCAAAGCGGCCAGCACCGGCCCCAGCTCGCGCACCAGGCTCAGCGCCACCAGCGTCCCCAGCGCAGACTCGGAGCCGTAGCGCTTGAGCGTCTCATAGCCCTGCAAGCCCAGCACCATACCGACGAACATGCCGGCCACCAGGATGATGATGAGCGACATCACGCCGCTGGAGAACATTTCCTTCACGGTCAAATGGAAGCGGCGGAAGCTGGCGCCCGAATAGAGCAGGGTCATCAGGAAGAAGCGCGTGGCATAGCCGATACGCCACACGCCGTTCACCACGCGCGACCCTATGCCGCGCAAACTGCTGACAATAGCCATCAGGCCCCCACTCCCAAATCCATGTTGTAATTGCCGCCGGGGTAATGGAACGGGATCGGCCCGTCCATTTCACCATAGACAAACTGGTGCACGAACGTTTCGCCGGAGGCGCGGATGTCGTCCGCCGTCCCCTCCGCGATGATCGCGCCGTCCGAAACAAAATAGATGTAATCCACGATCTTGAGCGACTCCTGCACATCATGCGTCACCACCACGGAGGTCGCCCCCAGTGCATCATTCAAACGCCGGATCAGTTGCCCCACCACCGTCAGCGAAATCGGGTCCAGCCCGGCGAACGGCTCGTCGTACATGATCAGCATCGGATCCAGCGCAATGGTGCGCGCCAGCGCCACGCGCCGCGCCATGCCGCCGGAAAGCTCGGCGGGCAGCAAATCCTGCGTACCATGCAACCCCACCGCATGCAGCTTCATCATCACCAGGTCGTGGATGATTTCCTCCGGCAGGTCGGTATGCTCGCGCATCTGGAACGCCACGTTGTCATACACCGTCATGTCGGTGAACAGCGCACCGAACTGGAACAGCATCCCCATCTTGCGGCGCATCCGGTACAGCCCGTCCTGATCGAGATCGTGGATGACCTGGCCGTCCACCTTCACATAACCCCTGGTCGGCTTGAGCACCCCGCCGATATGCCGCAATATCGTGGTCTTGCCGCAGCCGCTCAAGCCCATGATGGCAACCAGCTTGCCCTTGGGAAAAGTCATGTTGATGCCTTTCAGGATGGGGCGGCTGTCATAGGCAAAATTGACATCGCGGATTTCGACCAGCGCTTCAGATGACACGTGTTGAAACCTTGGCTTGTTTTCAGACCGAGCATTCTAAACCACGCTACTGCCTGACCACAACCATAAGACCCTAATTACATATTGAGCTTGCGGCCATTGCAGGCTATCCTGCGCACCATTCCAACCCAAGTTGACCATACCACCCAAAGTTGAGCAGTGTGACAAACAGCAACGCGAACCTCCCCCGCCTGATCATCGTGGATGACGACCCACTCATCCGTGATGCACTGCGTTTGGCCCTCGCCGACGAATTCGACATCTATCTGGCGGAAACCCGCATCCAGGCCATCAACCTGCTGCGCGAAATGCCCGCCCTGCCGCAACTGGCGCTGGTGGACCTGGGGCTGCCGCCCACTCCGCACCGCCCCGAAGAAGGCTTTCGCCTGCTCGCCGAACTGCTGGCGCATTCCCCGCATATAAAAATCCTGGTCCTGTCCGGGCAGGACGAACTAGCCAACGCCCGCCATGCGCGCGCGCTCGGCGCCATCGATTTCATCGCCAAACCCTGCCTGCCGGAGAAAATCAGGGCACAGTTGCGCAATGCCCTGCTCATCCAGCGCACCGAGCAGGAGCAGGAACACGCCGAAGGCGCGCTGCTCGGCATCGTGGGACAAAGCCCCCCCGTTCAGGCGATGCGCCACCAGATCATGCTGTATGCCGCCACCCCGTTCCCGGTGCTGATTGAAGGGGAATCGGGCACCGGCAAGGAACTGGTCGCGGCCGCGCTGCAGCGCCTGGGGGCAAACAGCAAAGCCCCCTACCTGGTGTTCAACTGCGCGGCGATTTCGCCCAGCCTGCTCGAATCCGCCCTGTTCGGGCACATCAAGGGCGCATTCACCGGCGCCCACAGCGCCCAGGCGGGATTCTTCGAAGATGCCCAGGATGGCACACTGCTGCTCGACGAGATCGGCGAGATGCCGCTGGAACTGCAAGCCAAGCTGCTGCGCGTGCTGGAGAACGGCGAGTACCAGCGTGTCGGCGAAACCGGCATGCGCAAGAGCCGCGCCCGCATCATCGCGGCGACCAACCGCGACCTGCGCCTGGAAGTGCGCTCCGGGAATTTCCGCACCGACCTTTATCACCGCCTCAGCGTGTTCACCATCCATGTTCCGCCGCTGCGCGAGATGGGGACGGACAAGCTGCTGCTGCTCAATCATTTCTGCGACTTCTATGCCGCGCAGTCCGGCAATCCTCCATTCGCACTCGACACAGCCACGATGCAGCTTTGGGAACGCTACGCCTTTCCCGGCAATACGCGCGAATTGCGCAATATCGTCATCCGCCTCGCCACCAAATATCCGGGGCAGACGGTCAGCACCGCGCAACTCGAAGCCGAGCTCGATCCGCAACAGTTCACGGCTGACACACCCGGCTCCGACCACGGCCAGCGCGAACTGGCGCTGCACACCTTGCAGCAACAACCCGGCTTCAGTCTCGACAAGCTGCTGCTGGAACAGGAAAGTCATTACATTGATGCAGCGCTGGAACTGGCGCAGGGCAACGTCAGCGAAGCAGCCAGGCTGCTGGGCCTGCAGCGCACCACTCTGTACAGCCGCATGGAAACCCTGCAAAAACACAAATCCAGTCAATCCGCCAACAACACCATCGGGGAAGCGCACTAAGATGTATCTGAAGCACTTTGGACTCGACAGCCCGCCGTTCAAGATCACGCCCGTCACCGACTTTTTCTTTTCCGGCGCCAACCGCGGCGAAATTCTCGACGCGCTGATATACGCCATCACCGAGAGCGAAGGCATCGTCAAGGTGACCGGCGAAGTGGGCAGCGGCAAGACCATGCTGTGCCGCATGCTGCTGGAGCGCCTGCCGCAGCAAGTGGAAAGCGTTTACCTCGCCAATCCCAGCCTGTCGCGCGAAGAAATGCTGTACGCCATCGCCGACGGCCTCGGCCTCAACCTGGAGGGGCAGCGCGTCAATGTCATCATGCAGGCGCTGCAAAACCTGCTCGCGCAAAAAGCGTCCGAGGGGAAGCGCGTGGTGGTGCTGGTGGACGAGGCGCACGCCATGCCGCTGGACACGCTGGAAGAGTTGCGCCTGCTGTATAACCTGCAGGTCGGCGACCAGAAGCTGCTGCAACTCGTGCTGTTCGGGCAACCCGAACTGAACGAAAAACTCAACCAGCCCAACATGCGCCAGCTCAAGGACCGCATCGTGCACCACTTCATGATGTTGCCGCTGTCCAAGACGGTGGTTGAATCCTATCTGCTGTTCCGCATGCGCACCGCCGGCTACCGCGGTCCGAATGTGTTCTCCACCGCCGCAACCACCCTGATCGGCAAGGCATCAAACGGATTGATGCGGCGCGTCAACATCCTCGCCGACAAGGCATTGCTCGCGGCCTTTGTGGAAGACACCCACAACATCGAAGTGCGCCACGTGCAGGCGGCCATCCGCGACAGCGAACTGTCGCCGCACCGTGCCTGGAGCAACCGCAAGACCGTGGCGCTGGCGGGGGTTATCGCGCTATCCGCTGCGCTGTTGATCGCCACAGGATGGTTCTTCGGCGGAGTCAAATCCGCTGGCCCGGCCAAATTACCCGTACCGCTGGCCGCCACCCCGGTTGCCGATGTCACGCCAGCCGCTCCCGCACCGGCAGCGGTCGCTGCCGCTGTTGCCGACATTCCGGCCATTCCCGTTGCCTCCAGTGCCGTGATCGCCGCACCGCCGCAAACGGAACCAGCCGTGCCGCACAGCTCTCCAGCAGCCACGCAACAAAGCGAGCCGCCCGCACAGGTTGCGCCCGTCACTGCGGCCAAGAACAAATCCGGCCCTCCGCCCACCCTGCTGCAGCAACGTCTCACGGCAACGCAAGGGATGCTCGCCAAGCGCAACGGGAATGACGCCAGCATCCAGTTGTTCTATACCGAGGACAGGCAGCCGGCGCGCATGGAACGCTTTCTGATACGCGCCAGCGGGTTGGGCAAACTTTCCGAAATCTATGTGCTGCCGATCAAGGTAAATGGCAAGGAGGGCTTCCGGGCATTGTATGGCACTTACCCGGACATCAAGGCGGCGAGCGCCGGCATGCAGCAGCTGCCCGAACGTTACCGGAAAGCATTCACGCCACTGCCCTATCTGCTGAACGGCGCGCAAACCGTAGCGGACTGAAACTCCTCACCTGCCTCTACGACGCCGGGGTTTTGCACGTGCGGTACAATCGTGCGCCATGAATTTTCCCGCCCATTCTTTTCAAGCTGGCTCTCCCCAGGCGCGCCGTGCGGCGCGTATCGAAAACCTGTTTCCGATCGAATATCCCGCCGACCTGCCGGTGGTATTGCGCCGCGACGAGTTGGCGCAGGCTATTCGCGAGCATCAGGTGGTGATTGTGTGCGGCGAGACCGGCTCGGGCAAGACCACGCAGTTGCCGAAAATCTGTCTAAGCATAGGCCGCGGGGTGCGCGGCGTGATTGCGCATACCCAGCCGCGCCGCGTGGCGGCGCGTTCGGTGGCCAACCGCATTGCGCATGAGCTGAAGACCGAACTGGGCGGCGCGGTGGGCTACAAGGTGCGCTTCAACGACAAGGTGTCGCCCGACACCTGTGTCAAGCTGATGACCGACGGCATCCTGCTGGCGGAAATCCAGGGTGATCCGCAGCTGAGGAAATACGACACCGTCATCATCGACGAGGCGCATGAGCGCTCGCTCAACATCGATTTCCTGCTGGGTTTTTTCAAGCAGTTGCTGCCGCGCCGCCCGGACCTGAAACTCATTATCACCTCCGCCACGCTGGATGCGGAGCGCTTCTCCAGGCATTTCAGCGATGCGCCCGTCATGCAGGTATCCGGCCGCAGCTATCCGGTGGAAGTGCGCTATCGCCCGCCGCAACAGAATGAAGAGGGCGATCTACAGGATGTTCCGCAGGCGGTGTGCAGTGCGCTGGATGAACTCTCCATAGGCGGACTCAGAGGCGACGTGCTGGTGTTCCTGCCGGGGGAGCGCGAGATACGCGACACGGCGGAAGCCTTGCGCAAGCACCACCCCAAGGCGGTGGAAATTCTGCCGCTGTTCTCGCGCCTGTCGGCTGCCGAGCAGGATCGCGTATTCAAGCCGGCTTCCGGCATGCGCCGCGTGGTGCTGGCCACCAACGTGGCGGAGACTTCGCTCACCGTACCCAACATCGGCTACGTGATCGATTCCGGTCTGGCGCGCGTCAACCGTTACAGCATCCGGCAAAAGGTGGAGCAGCTACACGTGGAAAAAATTTCGCGCGCCGCCGCCAGCCAGCGCGCCGGACGCTGCGGGCGGGTGATGAGCGGCATCTGCATGCGCCTGTACGACGAGGAAAGCTTCCAGGCACGCGCCGAATACACCGATGCGGAAATTTTCCGCGTGTCGCTGGCTACCGTGATCCTGCGCATGAGCGCGCTGGGCCTGGGTGAAGTGGACCAGTTCCCGTTCCTCGAGCCGCCGGGCTCGCGTTCGATAGCCGATGGCTATCAACTGCTGGTGGAACTCGGTGCAATCGGTGAGGAGAGGCAACTGACCCCGCTGGGGCGCGAGCTCGCCCGGCTGCCGCTCGATCCGAAAATCGCCCGCCTGCTGCTGGCCGGCTGGCAATACCACTGTTTGCAGGAAATCCTCGTCATCGCCAGCGCGCTGTCCGTACAAGACCCGCGCGACCGGCCGGCGGAGCGGCGCGAGGCGGCGGACGCCGCGCACCAGCGCTTCAACGACGAACGCTCGGATTTCCTGGCCTACCTGAAATTGTGGGCGTGGTTCCAGCAGGCGGTGAAGCATAAAAAATCCAACCGTTTGTGGGCGAATGAATGCCGCGAAGGCTTTTTGTCGCCGCTGCGCCTGCGCGAATGGCATGAGTTGTATCAGCAATTGCATGCGCAGGTGGCGGAGATGGGCATGCGATTGAACGAGCAGCCCGCGAGCTATGAGCAGATACACAAGGCCTTGCTCACCGGCCTGCTCGGCAACATCGGCTGCAAGAGCGTGGATCGGGAGCCGTATTATCTCGGCGCGCGCGAAATAAAATTCTTCATCGCGCCGAATTCGGTGCTGGCGAAGAAGGGCGCAAAATGGGTGGTGGCCGCCGAACTGACCGAAACCACCAGGCTGTACGCGCGCTGCGTGGCGCGCATCGAACCGGAGTGGCTGGAAGAGGTGGGCGCGCACCTGATCAAGCGCCACTACTATGATCCGCACTGGGAGAAAAAGGCGGCGCAGGTGGCGGCATGGGAGCGCAGCACGCTGTACGGGTTGATCATCAACCCCAAGAAACGCGTGCACTACGGGCCGATGAATGTGGCCGAGTCGCGCGAGATATTCATCCGCCAAGCGCTGGTGGCGGGCGAGTTCAACACGCTTGCGCCGTTCTTTGCGCACAACCGGAAACTGATCCGTGACATCGAGGCGCTGGAGCACAAGGCGCGCCGCCCGGACGTGCTGGTGGATGAGGAATTGATCTTTGCTTTTTACGACAGCCACATCCCGCAGCACATCCACAACGGCGCGGCATTCGAGGCGTGGCGCAAGGAAGCGGAGCGTGAGCAGCCCAGGCTGCTGTTCCTGCAGCGCGATGACCTGATGCGTCACGAGGCGGCGGGCGTCACCACCGACCAGTTCCCGCCGCAGCTGGTTATGAACAATGTCAGCTATGCGCTGGCTTACCATTTCGCGCCGGGAAAAAGCGATGACGGCGTTACTCTCACCGTGCCGCTGGCCCTGATCAACCAGGTATCCGCGCCGCGTTGCGAATATCTGGTGCCCGGCCTGCTGGCGGAAAGAGTGGCGCAACTGCTGAAAACCCTGCCGCAGAAATTGCGCCGCCACCTGGTGCCGCTGCCGGAATTCGCCGCTGCTTTTTGCCGCGCTGTGCCGCCTTCCGATACGCCGCTGCTGCAAGCCTTGGCGCGCTATATCCGCGCACAAAAACAACTTGAGGTGCCGCCAGATGCATTCCGCCTGGAGCAACTGCCGCTGCATCTGCTGATGAATTTTCATGTCGCGGATGAACACGGCAGACAGTTGGGCGTGTCGCGCAATTTCACTCAGCTACGCACCGAGCTTGCCCCCAAGCAAAGCGTACCGCTGGCTAGCCCCCTCTCCCTCCGGGAGAGGGCTGGGGTGAGGGAAGACACAATGAGCATCCGCCACACAAGCTGGACCTTCGGCGAATTCAAGGAGACTTCGGAATTGCTCCGCGCCGGGCAGACAGTGACGGTGTTCAATGCGCTGGCGGATGAGGGCGATGCCGTCTCGTTGCGCGTTTTTGATACGCGCGAGGAAGCACAGGCTGCGCATCGCGCCGGGCTGAGGCGTTTGTTCATGCTGGCGCTGAAGGAGCAGGTGAAGTTTCTTGAAAAGAACCTGCCCGGCCTGCAGGCGATGGCGATGCAGTTCATTCCCTTCGGCAGTCAGCAGGACTTGCTGCGGCAGATTTTGTCGGTGACTTTCGACCGCTGCTGCCTGATGGAGCCGTGGCCGGGCAACGAGAAGGAATTTGCCGCGCGCTGCAAGGAAGCCAAAAGCCGCCTGACCCTGGTGGTGCAGGAAATCGCGCGGCTGATCGGTGCTGTGCTTGCGGAATACCATATGCTGCAAAAGTCCCTGCCTGCATTCAAGACGCGGCCACGAGATAGTGCGGCGGAGCCGAAGGGTGCGAGAGTGGCCGCGTCGCGCCTTCTCCCGCAAACGGCTGGCTTCGCCAGTAACGTGTCGAAGGCGCATACCCAAGCGGTGCAGGACATTCGCAGCCAATGCGAGTGGCTGCTGGGCAAGGAATGGATTGCGCGCACTCCCTATGAGCGCCTGCAGCATGTGCCGCGCTACCTCAAGGCGGTCAATGTGCGGCTGGAAAAACTGCGCGCCGATCCGGCGCGCGATGCGCGGCAACTGGCGCAAATGCTGCCTCTGCAGCAGGCCTGGCAGCGCAGGCTGGCGGGACAGCAGGGCGAGCATGATGCGCGGCTGGACGAGTACGGCTGGCTGTTGCAGGAATTGCGCGTATCGCTGTTTGCGCAGGAACTGAAGACACCGGTGATCGTATCGGTGAAGCGGCTGGAGAAATTATTAGCGACACTTGGGAGTTGATCCTAAAACAGCAATGTGCAGTTCTGTAGGTGCGAATTTATTCGCACATGACTGATTGTTAGTGCGAATAAATTCGCACCTACAAAGTCACCAACTTTTTTCCAGATTTATTGCTATAAAAAACGTTTTGCGATCAACACCGCATTGCTGCCGCCGAAAGCGAAGGAGTTGGACATCACGGCATTCAGTGCAACGTTGCGCCGCCCCACATTCGGCACGTAATCCAGGTCGCATTCCGGGTCGGGCTGGTGCAGGTTGATGGTGGGCGGGATAGCGTTGTGTTGCAGCGCCAACACGGCGGCCATGAATTCCACTGCGCCGGTCGCACCCATCAGGTGGCCGTGCATGGACTTGGTGGAGCTCACCGGCACGCGGTAAGCGTGCTCACCGAATGCCTGCCGGATCGCCCTGGTTTCCTCGATGTCGCCCGCCAGCGTCGCCGTGCCGTGTGCGTTGATGTAGTGGATGTCCTGCGGCTGCATCCGGGCATTGCGCAAGGCGTTGCGCATTGCGCGCGTTTGACCGGCGGCATCCGGCTTGGTGATGTGGCTGGAATCGGACGAGCAATCATAGCCGGCTACTTCCGCATAAATCCTCGTGCCGCGCTTGGTTGCGCGCTCGGCATCTTCCAGCACCAGCATGGCCGCACCCTCGCCCAGCACCAGCCCGGTGCGATCCTTGGCGAACGGTTTGCATGAAGCGGCAGGGTCGTGCACGTCTTCCAGCGCCAGTGTGCGCAAGGCTTCCCATGCCTTCATCACACCGTGGGTGAGCATTGCTTCCGACCCGCCTGTCAGCATAACATCGGCGTAGCCATCCTTGATCTGGCGGTAAGCCTCGCCGATGGCGATGGCGGAAGAAGAGCAGGCGGTGGAATAAGTGACGCTCGGCCCCTGCAGGCGGTAGGCAATGGAAACATGCGAGGCTGCTGCATTATTCATCGCCAGCAGCACGCTCAGGGGCTTGATACGCGGATCGTCTTTCCTTAGCAGCTCGATATAGCTTTCTTCCAGCGTGGTTGCGCCTCCCATGCCGGTGCCCAGATATACGCCGGTGCGCGGCTGCTCGTGTTCCGCCAGTTCAAGCTGCGCGTCCTTCACCGCCTGTTCCGCCGCGATCAGCGCAAACTGGCTGAAGCGCTCGATGCCGGAGAGTTTGATCCTGGAAAAATAATCGGCGGGATTGTACCCAGCCACCTGCGCACCGATGCGGATGGAGAGCTTTTCGATAAAATCAGTTTGCAGGCGCCGGATGCCGGAGCGGCCCGCCATCAGGTTGTCGAAGAATTCCACGGGGTTCCTGCCAACCGGGGAAATGACGCCCAGTCCGGTGATGACGACGCGGCGAACCATGGCAATGTCCGGCGTTCAGGGTGTGTTCTTTTGTTCCGCAACCAGGCGCTCGACGATGCCGACGATGTCCTGGATGGTTTTGATTTCGACACGTTCATCCGGCAGCTTGATCTTGAATTCATCTTCGAGATTGAACATGAATTCGATCACCGAAAGCGAATCCAGGCCGAGTGATTCAAGCTGCGCGTCGGGAAGGAGGACTTCTTCCTTGAGCTCAAATTGTTCCGCCATCATGCGCTGTATGGTCTGCAGTGTGCTCATGTTTTGTCTTGTTTGCTGGAGTGCTTATATTTAAGCGGTATGCACAAGGGTCAAGCGTGGCGCGGATAATACTACAGGCCTGTCATCACTGGCGCCAGGCATGTTTCTCCCGGTGCAGTCGTTGAAAAATTTGATGGTCTCGTCGGCTACCCGTTCGCGTTCGTTGTCCATGGTGATGATATGGTAGCTGTCGTGCAGCAATATCTTCTGCACCTTGTCGGAGCCAATGTGGTTGACTACGAAATCCGCGCTGCGCGGTGTCGAGACATCATCCTCCACGGCATGGATGACGAGTGCCGGTGTGGTTACCCTGGGCAGGTTGCGCTTGACCGATTTAATCAGCAGTTCGGCCTCGTGGATAGCGGGCAATGTCAGGTTGGAAGCGCCGGCGATGGACGATGCCTTGTGACTCATCTCGCGCGCTACCCAACGGCGCAGTTGTTCGTTCTTCAACCCGAACGGCTCGCGCTCCTTGTAGGCATACAGATAACGGAACGGGGTGTAGTAGCCGAGCGGCAGCATGAAGCGGTACCACGGGATGCTCCAGCCATCATAGAACAGGGTGGTGGCAAGCAGCGACAGACCGCTGATTTCCCCGCCGGCTTCCTCCGCCACGCTCAGCGCCAGCACTGCGCCTATGCACAGTCCGCCGATGGAAACAGTCTTGTACTGGCGCTTCAGGTCGCGCAACTCGAGCAGTACCTGGTTACGCCAATCCTGCCACGGCGTTACCGAATGCGCGTTATCCCCCGCCGTGTAGCCGTAGCCCTTGAAGTGCGGCACACGCACGGCATAACCTGCCTTGTGCAGGCGCTTGGCAAGCGACTGTACTTCGGTGGGCACTCCCTGCAAGCCGTGGATTAGCAGCACAGCGTGTTCGCCGCCTGGCAGTTCGATCTGTTTCATGAGGAGCTGAAATTGGCTTAAGCCGTTCTGGTTCAATCAGGTGCGGATTCAAAAGGCAGCGCATTGTAGCAAAGTTGCATCTCGCAATGTTACAGATCGTATGCCCGCCTACGGTATAATCCACCGCAGATTTTTGAGGGATAACGATATGCCGGACAAATTAAACCAGCAGGAAATCGCCATGCTGCGCGGGGAGCTGGAGATGCTGATGGGTGAGCGCATGGGTTTGCTCAAGGTAGTGGGCGCCGCTGCCGTGCTGGTGGCCAACACCGATGGCCGCAGCTTGCCTGCCGAAGCCGCCGAGGCCGCCGAGATGCTGTCGACACTGGTGAATGAGCTGCCCGAGGAAACCCTGCAAGAGGCGCTTGAAAGTGTCCATGCCAAGGCCGGGCTGAGCGACCTGGAAATTTCTTGATGGCTGCAATTCAGGTATGGAACGCAAGATCGGCCTGATCCTGACCGGCGGCGGAGCGCGCGCCGCCTACCAGGTCGGCGTACTGAAGGCGATTGCCGAGATTTTGCCGCGCCACGCGCACAACCCCTTCTCCATTATCTGCGGCACCTCGGCGGGCGCGCTGAATGCCGTCACGCTGGCGGTAAACGCGCTGCACTTCCGCAAGGGAGTGCAATACCTGCTCAGCATCTGGAACAACTCCCGCGTTGAGGATATTTACCGGTCTGACCCGGTCGGCGTGTTCAACAACAGCGGGCGCTGGCTTGCCGGCCTGCTGTTGAGCAGCATGGGCATCAATAAATTGAACCGGGTATCGCTGCTGGACAATTCGCCGCTGGTGACTTTTCTGGAAGAAACCCTGCCGTGCGAGAAAATCCAGGAGAGCATAAACGCCGGCGTGCTGTACGCCTTGAGCATTACCGCCTCGGGTTACGGGTCGGGGCACTCGGTGACTTTCTATCAGGGCGCGAAGGGCATCCGGCCCTGGAAGCGGGCGCGCCGCCTGGGCATCCCGGCCAGGATCGAGGTCAAGCATTTGCTGGCGTCCGCGGCCCTCCCGTTCATCTTCCCGGCGGTGCGCATCAACCGCGAATATTTCGGCGACGGCTCGATGCGCCAGATTGCGCCCATCAGTTCCGCGCTGCATCTGGGCGCGAACCGGGTGCTGGTCATCGGCGTGGGTCAGGGGACGGCGGAGCCCCCCAAGCGCAGCCGCATCGGCGACTACCCCTCGCTGGCGCAGATCGCCGGCCATGCCCTGAACAGCATCTTCCTTGACAGCCTGGAGGTGGATCTGGAGCGTTTGCAGCGCATCAACCGCACCATGAGCATGATGCCGGAGGAAGCCCGGCAGAAAACCAATTTGCGCCATGTTGACGTGCTGGTGATCGCGCCCAGCCAGTCCATCGAGAAAATTGCTGAGCGTTATGCCGCGAACCTGCCGTGGACCATTCGCTTCCTGCTGCGTTGGGTGGGCGCGATGCGGCGCAGCGGGGCGAACCTGGTGAGCTATCTGCTGTTTGAGAAAGCTTTTTGCCGGGCGTTGATTGACGTCGGCTACCAGGATGCGATGCGGCGCAAGGAAGAAATTCTCGCTTTTTTTGAACAACCGGAAGCTTCGGAAAACCTGCCGCGCGGAAGAACTTTTGGCCGGGCACCCGAATGAAGACTGCTTCTGTGAACAGCCATCATCTTTCGGGGCAACCGGGCGCACCCAGGCCGCTGACCTTTACCCTGTTGCGCCTGCTGGCGGATGGCGAATTCCATTCCGGCGAGGCGCTGGCGCGGCAATTGGGAATATCGCGCGCCAGCGTGAGCAATGTCCTGCGCGGGATGGAGGATTACGGCCTGACGCTGTACAGCGTGCGCGGACGCGGCTACTGCCTGGGCAACCCGCCGCAATGGCTGGATGCCGCACGCATCGCCAGCCATCTGGGCGAACAGGGCAGGCGCTTCCGGATTGAAATTCTCGACAGCGCACCCTCCAGCAACACCCTGCTATTGCAGCGCGCGCGGCAGGATGTTGCCAACGGGGGCGCACCCGGCGGCAGTGTGCTGGCGGTGGAATGGCAAAGCGGCGGGCGCGGCCGGATGGGGCGCGCATGGCATTCCGGTCTGGGCAACGCCCTTACTTTTTCGCTGTTGTGGCGCTTCGGCTGCGGCCTGTCCGGGCTGTCCGGCCTGAGTCTGGCGACGGGCGTGGCGTTGATGCGCGCGCTGCGCGGCCTGGGCGTGGCAGGCGCACGGCTGAAGTGGCCGAATGACGTGCTGGGGGCGCACGGCCCCGAAGGAAGCACCAAGCTGGCCGGCATCCTGACCGAGGTGCAGGGCGACATGCTGGGGCCGAGCGCGGTGGTGATCGGCATCGGCCTGAATCTGTCCCTGCCGCAGCCGGTACTGCGCCAGATCGGCCAGCCGGTGACCAGCCTGGCGGAGGTGACAAGCGAGATGCCGGAGCGCAATCATTTGCTTGCGATATTATTGCGCGAGTTGCACGGAGTATTGGGCGAGTTCACCGCGCATGGTTTTGCCGCGTTGCGTGCGGAATGGGAAAGCCATCACGCTTTGCAGAACCAGCCGGTGCGCTTGTTGCTGCCTGACGGCAGCAGCGTGGCCGGCATCGCGCGCGGCGTGACCGAAGATGGCGCGCTGAAACTGGAGACGGTTCACGGCATGCAATTTTTTAATGCGGGCGAAATCAGCCTGAGAAGCGGGGCGGAACATGTTGCTGCTTGATGTAGGCAACAGCCGCATCAAATGGGTGCTGGCACAGGGCGGCGCGGTGCTGCGCCATGACCACCCGCAGGGTGAGCGTCAGGCGGCGTACCCCTTGCGGGTGCTGCGCCAAGGTACGGCAGGCATTGCCGAATGGGCGGCCTTGCAGCGGGACTTTGCAACTTTGCCGCCGCCGCATAAAATTCTCGTGTCCAATGTTGCGGGAGAACAGGCGGCCCAGCAGATGCGCGCAGCCTGTGCAATATGGCCTTGTCCGGTCGAATTCATCACCGCCAGCGCCGGCCAATGCGGCGTGCGCAATGCCTATGCGCAACCCGCACAACTCGGCAGCGACCGCTGGGCGGCGCTCATCGCGGCGTGGCATCAACTGCACACGGCCTGTCTGGTGGTGAACTGCGGCACGGCAACGACGGTGGACGCGCTGTCGGACGCGGGCGAATTTCTCGGCGGCCTGATCTTGCCGGGCGTGGACATGATGCGGCGCTGCCTGGCCGAAGGCACGGCACAGCTGGCGGCAACAGAGGGAAACTGGCGCGAGTTTCCGCGCAATACCGCCGATGCCATGACCAGCGGTGCCATCCAGGCCACCGTGGGCGCCATCCGCCAGCAGTTCGAATTGCTCGG
The DNA here is from genome assembly GCA_028871775.1 of Betaproteobacteria bacterium. GTDB lineage: Bacteria > Pseudomonadota > Gammaproteobacteria > Burkholderiales > Gallionellaceae > CAITJF01. Next base: position 1,264 of record JAGWMH010000001.1, on the reverse strand, counting down.
AATGCCCGGCGCGCGATGCCTGCTGAGCGGCGGCGCGGCGGACAGCGTGCAGCCGCACCTCAGACTGCCATTGGTGCGGGTGGATAATCTGGTGTTGCTGGGTTTGCAGGTAATCGGGCAGGAAAGTTTACAAAAATAACCAAACGGGTGGGATGATGAAGTGGCTGTTCTGGTTGTTGCTGCTGGCAAGCATGGTTTTTTTTGCGCTCATCCAATGGGGCGGCGTGTTGCTTGGCGATGGAAAAAACCAGCAGCCCCAGCCGCCGCTCAACGCGGAGAAGATCAGGCTATTGCGGACTCCGCCTGCGCCGCCCGTCGCCCCACCCGTCGTGCCGCCCCCAGCACCGTCCCCCGCACCACCCCTTGCGGAGCCCCTCGTGCCGCCCTCTCCTGCCCAATCCGCCGTGCAGGCAACCGCTGTCTGCATGGAGTGGGGCGGATTTTCCGGCCACGACCTGACGCGCGCAACCGCAGCACTGGATGCGTTGAAGCTCGGCGACAAACTCAGCCAGCGGCAGGTTGAGCACGCAAGCGGTTACTGGGTGTACATACCGCCGCTTAAAACTCGCGCCGAGGCGGACAAGAAAGTCGCCCAGCTCAAGGCGCGCGGCGTGGAAGAATATTTCATCGTGCAGGAGGCGGGAAAGTGGCGGAACGCCATTTCTCTGGGCGTGTTCAGGACCGAAGACGCGGCGCAGAAATACCTGGAAAGCCTCAGGAGCAAAGGCGTGAAATCCGCCCTGGCAGGCGAACGCATGAGCAAGTTCATGCTCACCGTCTTCGTGCTGAAAAACCCGGACGCGGCAGTGACGGCGAAAATGGCGGAACTGCAAAATGAATTTGCCGGCAGTGAACTGAAAGCGGCGGCTTGCGATAATTGACAAGCGGCAGCTAAATCCGGAAAATGCCGCGCTCCTCGATGAGACTTCCGGTGATATAGCTCAGGTGGTTAGAGCGCAGCACTCATAACGCTGAGGTCGGTGGTTCAAATCCACCTATCACCACCAAACAATCGGCTCCCCTGTTGTTTACTTGCAATAGCAGCGTGCCAAAAAAATTCTACATTAAAACCTTCGGCTGCCAGATGAACGAGTATGACTCGGGCAGGATGGCGGATGTGCTGCGTGCCTGCGAGGAAGGCATGCAGCAGACCGACAAGCAGGAAGACGCCGACATCATCCTGTTCAACACCTGTTCGGTGCGCGAGAAGGCCGAGGAAAAGGTGTTCTCCGACCTGGGGCGGGCGCGGCTGCTGAAACAGGCC